>DAHVFL010000330.1 GCA_027316975.1 Chloroflexota bacterium
CGTCCGCCGTCGCGTCCGCCGTCGCGTCCGCCGTCGCGTCCGCCGTCGCGTCCGCCGTCGCGTCCGCCGTCGCATCCGCCGTCGCGTCCGCCGTCGCGTCCGCCGTCGCGTCCGCCGTCGCGTCCGCTAATGGCGAATCATTGGACGCGGCAACGGCAGCGGACGCGATAAATCGCGTCCCTACAGGGTCAAGATTGTAGTGTTGGATAACAGGGTTGTACAACAGGGCTTCGGTGATCTGGCGCACTTCGTCCGCGCTCAATCGTCCATTGAGGTAATACCTGCGACCTGTTTCAACGCGCTCGATGCCTTCGATACCCAGCATCGATGCCCCCATCAAAACGCTCTCCGCCAGTGTATCAGTAACGCCGGCATGAAAGAACACATCGACAATAGAATCGCCCTGGTCCTCTTCCTTCTGGTCCTGCTCATCCCGATCCAGTAATGGTGAAATAATGGCTGTTTGTGTGACCGGGTCGATCAGTAAATTGTGGGTGAGGTAGTCTACTTGAGAGGAAGATAGGGTGCCGGTGAGGTGAAAGAGTTGCGCGGTTTGTACTGTAAGCTGTTGATAGATGAGACCCTGCTGGTCGCCTCTATCAAGTAGCTGTAATATTTCGCGAGCTACCTGACGAGCCAGTAGGTCGTACTGTTCCGCTATTGCTCGCACCTCGATGGTGTATACGGTCACGTTTCTTTCCCGGATAAATCTATGGGTCGGCTAGTTATTCCATTGAATGGAACAGATTCATTGTAGCACATAGGAAAGCGGGATGGCAAATTGATGCATCTTGACGCAAGCTCAAGCAAATTGTATGCTCAAGTAAAAGAGGATGCCCAACGATGGAACAACACATTGCGCGTATACTCAGCCAGCTACCCGGTTGGAGCGCGGAACGCGCCGTAGTGACGCCTCTGCAAGGTGGCATTACCAACCAGAATTACCGCGTGGATATTGATGGCGCATCGTTTGTGCTGCGCGTGGGCGGCAAGGGAACGCACCTGCTTGGCATCGACCGCGAACGCGAAAGCATCTGCTCTACGCTGGCTTCTCAGGCAGGCGTTGCTCCGCGTGTGCTGTACTTCTTGCCCGGCGAGGATGCGCTGGTGACGCGCTTTGTTACTGGAACCGCCATTACGCCCGAAAGCGCTGCGCAGCCGCGGACGTTGGGGCGCATTGTGGCTTCTATGCAGCGTTACCATGCCGGGCCAGATTTCCCAGGGACGTTTTCCCCGTTTGCGACGGTGCGCAATTATCACCAGTTAGCGCTGCACTACGGCGTTGTTTTCCCGGATACGCTGCCGCGTGTATTTGCGTTGATGACCCGTATCGAAGAGGCGTTGGGGCCGGTTCAGCAGTCGAAGCCATGCCATAATGACCTGCTCGCCAGCAACTTTATTGATGATGGCGCTACCATCTGGATTATTGACTGGGAATATGCCGGCATGGGCGATCCATTCTTCGATCTTGGCAACTTCGCCGTCAATCAATCGCTGGACGCTGAAGGGTGCGAGCTGCTTTTGCATTACTATTTTGGCGAGGCGCGTGAAGCGGACATGGCGCATTTGCACCTGATGCGGCTCGGCTCAGATTTGCGTGAGTCGTTCTGGGGCTTTTTACAGCTGGGTATTTCCGAACTCGACTTCGATTACCGGGAATACGCCCATCACCATCTCAACCGCTTTTTACATAATATTGAAAGCTCACCTTTCGAGCAATGGTTAGAAGATATAAAGCGATAAATGCGGCGATGGCAACGCGCGCGTTGCTATCGCCGCATTTATCGCTTTATGGTGTATAAAATTAGGAGACCCATCCATGCATGACCAGGCTAGAGTTGTTATTATTGGCAGCGGCATCGCTGGTTCCAGTATTGCTTATCATCTGACGGAACGCGGCTGGCGCGATATCGTGGTGCTTGAACAGGGGGAGCTGATGGGGGGAACTACGTCGCACGCGCCTGGCCTTGTGGGGCAACTGCGCTCCACAGTCAGCCTGACGAAGATGCTGGTGTATAGCGTCGCGCTTTATAAAACGCTGTCGGTGGATGGCAAGCCGGGCTACAACGGCGGGGGCAGTTTGCGCCTGGCCTCGTCGAAGGAGCGCATGGAGGAACTGCGACGGCAGGTGGGTTTCTCGAAAAGCGTGGGCCTGGAGGCGGAATTGATCAGCGCTGGCGAAGCAAAACGCATGTTTCCTATGATGAGTCTGCACGGGGTCGAGGGCGCGTTATGGCTGCCTACGGATGGCTCCGCTAAAGCAACTATCCTGGCGCAGGCGCTGGCCGGGCGGGCGCGGGATGGCGGGGCGACCTTCTATGCTCATACACAGGTGACAGGTATAGAGATCGTGAACGGCAAGGTGCAGGCCATTGAGACAACACGGGGGCGCATTCGCACCGAAATCCTGGTAGTGGCGGCGGGTATCTGGTCCCCGCGTATCGCGCGGATGGCCGGTATTTCGATGCCGCTGATCCCCATGCAGCACCAGTACGCGCAAACCGGCCCGCTGCCCGAACTGGCGAACGGTGTCAGCGTGCCGAACCTGCGCGATCCTGATAACCTGGTGTATTTCCGGCAGGATGGTGAAAGCCTGGTGCTGGGCGGCTACGAACGCAACCCGCTGCCTTTCGATTTCGATGCCATTCCTGGTAGCGACAATCCCACCGTGCTGCCATTCGACCCGCCGCGCTTCGACAGCCTGATGCGCGGCTGTATCGAGCGCGTTCCCGCCCTGCGCGACGCGCAACTGGTGAAGCGGGTTAACGGGCTGGAATCGTTCACGCCCGATGGCGAGTTTATTCTGGGCGAGTCGCCGGAGGTCAAGGGCTTCTGGGCAGCCTGCGGTTTTTGCGCGCACGGCGTTTCTGGCGCGGGCGGTGTGGGCAAGATGATAGCGGAATGGATCATAGACGGCGAGCCGAGCCTCGACCTGTGGGAAATGGATATACGCCGTTTTGGAGCCTATACTGCCAGCCGCCGCTATATCGCCACGCGCGTCAACGAGGTCTACAGCGCCTACTACGACATCAGCTATCCCATGCGAGAACGCAGCAGCGCGCGCAAACTGCGCCTCAGCCCCGTGTACGCGCGCCTGGAAGAGTTGGGCGCGGTCTTTGGCGAGAAATCGGGCTGGGAACGCCCGCACTGGTTCGCTCGCAACGAGGCGCTGGCACAGGGGCAGGATTGGCCGGTACCGCGTGGCTGGGCCAGCCGCTACTGGTCGCCCGCCATCGGCGCGGAACACCAGGCCACCCGCGAGCGCGTCGCCATGTTCGACGAAACCTCGTTCAGCAAAATCGAAATTCTCGGCTCCGGCGCGCTGGCCTTCCTGCAACGCATCACCGGTAATCAGATGGATCAGCCGGTAGGAACCATCACCTATACACAGATGCCCAACGAGCGCGGCGGTATCGAGTGCGACTTGACGGTGACACGACTGGCGCGCGACCGTTTCCAGATCGTCACCGGCACGGCATTCGGCAATCATGACCTGGCCTGGATTCGCGCGCACGCCCCGGCTGACGGCTCGGTTCACTTCAATGACATTACCTCAAGTCGCTGTTGCATCGGCGTGTGGGGGCCACTTGCGCGCGATTTGATGCAACAGGTCAGCGATAACGACTTCTCGAACGCGGCTTTTCCCTATCTGACGGCGCAGTCTATCACCATCGGCGATATTCCGGCGCTGGCCCTGCGCGTGACCTACGTGGGCGAACTGGGCTGGGAGATATACGCGCCAATGGAGTATGGCCTCAAACTGTGGGATACGCTGTGGGAAGCCGGTCAACCGCTGGGGATGCTGGCGGCGGGCTACCGCGCCATCGAGTCGCTGCGCCTGGAAAAAGGCTATCGCTACTGGAGCGCGGATATTCACTCCGAATATAACCCTTACGAGGCGGGATTAGGCTTCGCCGTGAAGCTGCACAAGGGCAATTTCACCGGCAGGGCCGCGCTCGAACGCATCAAGGCGCAGGGCGTGACGCGCAAACTGTGCTGTCTCACGCTGGATGATCCCGCCGCCGTCGGGCTGGGCGGCGAGCCACTGCTGGATGGCGAGCGCGTGCTGGGTCATGTGACCAGCGCCGGTTATGGATACACAGTACGTCAGAGCATAGCGTATGGCTACCTTCCGATAGCATATGCCGTGCCGGGGACGCGCATCGATGTGCAATTGTTCGGCGCGCGCTACGCGGCTACCGTAATGAAGGAGCCATTGTACGACCCGAAAAACGAAAAGATCAAGGTCTGAAAAGGATGAATTGAGGAATGCACAGTATCGCCCCTGCATTCCTCAATTCATCCTTTTGAATATATAAATACGCAAATAGTTCGATAAATGGTTAAGAAGTTCGTATGTAGAATGGCGATATCTTAACGCAAACTCCATGCATTCGTAACCAGGAACAACCGGCCCATCCCTACAATGTGGATATGACAAGATTTTCCTGTCGCGATAGTGATGCGCTGGTGTGAGAACACAGGTGGGACACACTGTTTGTCAGGCAGAGTGTCCCGCGCATGGGTGGTGGTGTGGTGTGTGGCGGTGGCTGACAATCGTGTATGCGCGGCGGTGTGGTGTGTGGAGAACGTGTCTGGTTATTTGACGGATGCGCTGTGGGGAGAAAAGCATACACGGTGTGGATGAGGTTGGAGAGTTGGGCGGTATGTTCCATGCCAGCGCTTCAGTGTCGCGGTGGGAGAGGGGTCGTGATGGCAAACACGAAAGAGCAACAATTGCAGGCATTCGCGCGGCGCGCGGCGCGGGTGAGCAAGGCGTTATGGCCGACGAATGTAAGACGCTCGATAGCGACGAGCAGGGCGGCGCAGACGCGCAGGCAATTGATCCTCTCTACCCCCTCCCTTATAATAAACATTGCCGGCGTTACCGTACTGGGAGGCGCGAGCATTCTATTGGTGGCGGCGCGCCTCTGGTTGTTGGTCCTGCTTTTCATCGCCTTGCTGGTGGTGGTTTTCCTGCTTATGGTGATGGCGAGAAGGCGCGCGTCGAGCATGAAGCGCAGCATGAATAGCTGGCAGTATGCCGCCGAACGCAGGAGTTTTCCAGGAGTGTTGGGAAAAGCGCACTTCCCCAATACGCCTATGCCGGTTGAACCTCCCCTGGTGCGCGTGTTAGAAACCTTCGATCTTTCGCAAACCAATGTCGAACACTTTCTTGATCTGCCAGAGGGCGGCAATACAGGTGGGTATTCTCTGGAGAGCCGGAAAGAAGCGCAGATGAGATGACCCATCCGGTCGGCCGGCAAAATCCATCAGGTTTTACCAATCACAACCGGTCATATCGTGTCAGCCTGAGCGCAGCGAAGGGTCTGCGCGTTGGATTTCTGATGTCTGGTAGCGCAGATTCTTCGCTGCGCTCAGAATGACAGGGGAAGGGATGACCGGGCAGGCGTAGACGATGGGGCTATTACCGCCACATTTCATCAACGAGCGGAAGAGCAAACCAGAACGTCGAGCCTTCGCCCG
>DAHVFL010000331.1 GCA_027316975.1 Chloroflexota bacterium
GGCTTCTTCGCTGCGCTCAGAATGACAGCGGAGATGGCTTCTTCGCTGCGCTCAGAATGACAGCGGAGATGGCTTCTTCGCTGCGCTCAGAATGACAGCGGGGAGAGATTCTTCGCTGCGCTCAGAATGACAGCGGAGATGGCTTCTTCGCTGCGCTCAGAATGACAGCGGGGATGGCTCTATAAAATTTGACGGAGTAGAATGGCCTGATACTATCGATCATCAGGCATACGGTGAAGTGTACCATTTGAACAGCACCTTCGCTGCCGGCTTCCAGTTGGGTTGAAACATAGGCACCGACCACGCCCAGAAATAGATACCGGTAATATTTTGATCGGCCAGCACATTTTGCAGCGCCGCGTCATAGGCTGCGGCCTGCTCCTGGGTATCGGGTGGCTCCGCCTGCGCTATTGCGTCTCGTTGCCAGGGGCGATACAGGGCGTAGGCGCTGTTACGATACCCGATTTCTGAAATGATTACCGGATGCCCTATTTTCAGAGCCAGCGCATCCAACAATTTTCCGATGTTTGCGCGCCACAGGGATGGCAGAACGGCAGGGTCGAGCCGCTGTTGCGTATCAGTTAATGGGATGTACTCCGAAACTCCAAGAGTCGCCAGGAGCGGGTTGCTCATCCAGGAAGGAATAGGGTTATAGAGCGAGGACCAGTTCATATCGTAAGTGAGCTGGCCGGGGAAAACAAGATGAAGACGTTCGATTAGCTGGTTCCAGTACGAAGGTTGTATATATTGGAGTTTCTCAAGTTCTGTCCCGATCGCCAGTTGTTCCGCGCCCGCCTGGGCCGCCGCAATCGCATACGGTTTCAATGCCTGCCAGTAGCTATCAAACCAGGCCTGTAATAGTCGCGGATCAGCAAATTGAATGGAGCCTGACCAGGTCAATGTTCCACCCGCGCCGAGCAAGGGTACGACAAAAACCCTGAAATGCTTAGCGCGTGCCGCGCTTATACCCGCCGCCATGGCCTGGGGCGTGGGAGTGATAGAGGTCGTGGTAACCTGTGTCGAGGTTACGGAAGATTGATAGAAGTTGACAGGCAATTCGATCCACTGCGCCCCCGTTTGCGTCACAATATCATTGAGGCCGATCTGCCAGTTGGCATCCGTCGTGTCATAAGCGTTTGTTCCCCATTGAGGGAAAATCATTCCTGTTTGGAAAGTAGGTCTGCGCATACGCACTTCCAGACGCGTATTAAGATCTCGCTCTGCCACCTGTGTTTTATAAGCGATAACTGCTGGTGGACGGGAACGCGATGACGAAAGATGGAAAAAGGGAATGCGCCCACCCATGAGGAGAGCTTGAAAGAATATGCCCGATAACATTAAAATCAGCGAGAGTATATAAACGCGATAGGAATGCCGTTTCACTGTTTCTTTTTCCTGATGATATATCTGTCAGACTACTGGCGAGGTCGCTGGCGTTTGACTTTCTCGTTTTCTGCCGCCAGGCTTGGTTTATGAATCACAAAAAACCCTTGTCTGGGCTTAAAACTATAGAGGACACCAAGGGCTTCTAACAAGGCATACCAGATACTACACAATATGAGTAACCATGAAACGGCGCGTTTCCACTGTATCTCAAAGGCTCCTTTCTTCAAGAAGGGATGTGGATACCGGCTCTGAATATCAATTCCCTGGAGATAAGCCAGGGTAAATGTGGCCCACGCGAAGTCCGCGGGTAAGCGCACCCAGTGAAAAGGGCTGGCATGTGTCAATAATGCCACAATCGCTACCAGGAAAGGCAGAAACGCAAACTGCCAGAATACGGTAAACAGGCCCAGGCATAAGCGATAGCGAAAGGGCGTTTGCCGGTCCCTCAATACGGCGCGAATACCTGCAATCCAGCGACTGCGCTGCCGCACAAAATCGCGCGCTTTCTGCGGTGGCTGCTCATGCAAATAGCCATGCACCCAGGCAAAGCGGAATCCCTGCGACCATGCACGTAAGGCCCAGGCGGCATCTTCAGTGATAGAGTTTGCGGTCCCCACGTCGAATGAAAGTTGCCTGTCATGAATGCCACGAACCACAATATAAGACCCGTGAACGCCAAACATAGGCACCCCCAGGGCATATTGCAGGCGGAATCTGCCAAGATCGTCCGCTGTGCGCAATGCATCGGCCCCTCGGAAAAACCAGTTTCCTCCCTGGTAGAGGATCGCTCCCTGCCCTATCAGTCGCGAAGAGGCTGACCGTTTGCCGCCTTTTTGCGCGCGTTGCTCCGCCTCAATAGAGCGCTGAATGAAGCGATACACGCCGGCCAGCATATGTTCATTCACCAGGCTCTCTTCGTCAAGATAAATGTACCAATCTTCTTGTCTCGGGCGAACCTGTTCCTGCAAACAGGTCAGCGCGCGGGCTTTGAAACGCGAGCGGTGTTGTGTCACGTAGGTAGGAGGCACTACATAGATGTGTACCCGGCTATCCGGTCCTAAATTGAGAGAGATGGGACACTCGCTGATAATCTCTATCCTGTAAGGCCCGCTCGCCTGCTGATAACGGGCGAATGCCTGGTGAACCGCTATCACACTATCACGCAGGATATCAACGTTATCACCCCTGGTTACAAAGCGAAATACCAGTCGTACAGGTATGGGCGGAGTGAAGGCGAACATTCCCAGCGTTGGAGGAACTATTACAGGGACGCTCACAGGTAATGGATCGGGGCGGGCTGCTTCTGCGAACAGAAACCATCCGAGCCACAGGACAATCGCCAGTGGAATTGGTGTTAGCCAGGTCAATTCCGCCCATTGCACAACTGTCCTCACGGTTGAAGGATGGATACGGACACGGTCTAACTGCGCCTGCAACCAGAAGAGTAAAAACACCAGTACGAGTGTGGCGCAAATTAACCAGAGGCGGTACGACCAGGTACTCAGGATTGCCAGGAAGCCGTGGCGCTGCGCCTGTGGAGAGATAGGCATAGCTTGCACCGGCGGCATAGCTATCACTATTTGATCTGGAGTAACAGGAATTTGCTCGATCGGTGATAACTCTGCCGGCACAGGTGTCTCTACAATCTTTAGTGGAAAGGTTGACTGCTGGCAGATGTCTCTATTGTCTACAGGAGAAAATTCCGGTATGGCAAGAGCAGATCGCGGCGTTTCTGGAATTTTTACGGGCAGAGTTAGCCGTTGTGGGATAATTACGTTTGTTTGTACAGTTTTTACCGGCCGGGTTGATCTCTGCCAGATCTCTTCATAGCCCGTCAGAGAAAACCCCTGCGCGGCAAGAGCAGCAGATAGAGGCTGCGTCTCGTATAGTTCAGGATGATATAAATTGTCCCGGGTTGTATGTATAAGTATCTGACGCTGACTTCTCTGTTGTTTCAGGCGTACTGGTGCTTGATCCCCTGGATGGTCAGTTGACATATCTGATCCTTATCAAGAAGCCTGGCAGCAGGCTTGTGAAGTTGAGCTGGATAGAACCGATGATAGAAGACGTGATTGCTTCTTCCTTCTATTGCGTTAAACGCTGCGTGTCAGAGCGAGTCACTTTTCCCGGTAAATTGAAACATGTAACTATACTAAAGTACCGGGGATGTTGAGGCGTAGGGAGGCTTCTGAGAAAACTTAATTCTGATTGAGGGGAAGCGAATAGGCGCTCGGAATATCCGACAGGGTATATGCCTGAACGCGGTACCAGGCTGTCTCATGGGAGCTTTTTATGATCCAGGGAGTATCATTATCGGTTGCGCACTTATCGCAGAGAACCGTCCAGGGTCCGCCAGGACCGGTAAGAGAACGCTCGATGGTATAGGCGTAAGCGCCTGCGACGCCTCTCCATGCGAGTCCCGGGCTGGCGCTGGTGATGACAGGCACGCCGGAAATGCGGATATTGGGAATAGGAACATTGCGCATGGCATACGCATGGGCGCGCAGCTCCTGCACTCTTAGACGCATACCAGGAGTATCACCTGGATAATGCAAGGTGTAGCCGTCATTATGCTGCACATAGCCGAAGCTGTCGCTATGGCCGAACAAAGACCAGAACATATCGCCCGCGACGGCGTAGTTGATCTCGATGTCGCCTAAAAACTTCTCCAGCGGGTCCCCACCGCCATAATTGTTCCAGGCATACTCTTCGGCGATAAACACCTTATTAGCTCGTTGCGCTTCCCTGGCCTGGGTGTTCAGGGCTGAAATGTTCAGCGGGTAATATTGCCCGGTATATATATCGACATCAGGGAGTTGTAGATCACCTGCGAACATTGAGGAACCATAACTCTGTCCGCTATTGCCATCGATAACCAGGTGATTCGGGTCGATCGATTTGATAGAAGCGGCAATGGTTTCCACCCATGTTGATGGAGCGAGCAGTCCATTGCCGGTCTCCCATCCGAGGATGGTGGGGTCATTTTTGTAAGCTACGCCGGTATAGCTGTTTACGCGGTTCAGGATATGACTGATGTAGTCCTCGAACGCTTTAATCACCACAGGGTTCGTGTAGAATTGGTTCTCATCTTTGAGGCCATTCCATTTCGTGAAGACGGATTTTCCGCCGTGATAATAATGAAAGTTATCAACCAGGGGAATGATCAGGCGCAGGCCGTGTTGCTTTGCCGACATGATGGCGTAATCCACGTATCGCAAAGCGGTCTCATTAAAGGTGCCCTGTGACGGTTCGATGCAGAGGGAGCAGCCTACAGAAATGCCAAGAGTATGCGAACGAACTACGGTGGCTCCCATCAACTGGGCCGTCGCCAGCGCGTCATCGACGCGAAAGTGTGTCGGGTAATCTACCCCGCCAACGTTTTCATCGAGTCCTAACCAGTAAATATTGGCGCCTGAGAAACGGAATGTTGCTCCTTTGAGAACCAGTTGCGAGCCATTGCGCTTCACAAATGTATCGGGTATGGCGTGGGCAGGATATTTCACAATTTGCCTGGTAAGGAGAAGCACAAGCACGATGACAAAAACAATGAAGAGCAGAGCAGCGGTACGCCAGTATTGTATTGCAAGCCTCTTGATCACGTTCACGTGTATCCCTCCTTAAAACGACTGCGCTAAAGGCTAGCCAGGCAGCCTTCTCCTAATGATGCCAGGATGTAAAGTCGTCTTCTTCGTCTTCTATCAACCACCCAGGGATAGAATCTCCTTGATCTTACGCTTTTCTTTATTCCTCGCCAACAGATTTCTATGATGAGAGTCAGAATAATTCTTAGTTCAGCTATTACTTTCATTATATTATATACTTCAAGATTGTTTTATACAAATATGTTGCCATCTGGCCGTTTACATAGTTGTTGCGCTCACTCTTCTGAATTCCTCAGAATCTATGATATAATTGCTGACAGATGAAATTTCCAACTGTCAGTGTAACTTGTAAAGCACATGCGCCAGGCACATTGCCGTTATGTTTCCGGGGGGATCACCTATGACAGACCATGCAGGGCAACGGCTGGGCAACTACCGTTTGATCAGACAGTTAGGACAGGGAGGATTTGCAGAGGTCTATCTGAGTGAGCATG
>DAHVFL010000332.1 GCA_027316975.1 Chloroflexota bacterium
ACCGTTGCCTATTTATCGTGGGCGGACCGCGTATATCCCATGCTTTTGCCAAAGAACTGGGCTATGATGCTGGTTTTGGGCCGGGTTCCAACGCAGCTGTGGTTGCCAGCTACATTGCGCAAGAGCTGGTGGCGAGAATGGTGTAGCTATCTCAGACCTGAATTTCATGCTGAACACCTGTTACGCGAGAATCAGGTTACAATAGCAGTATATACTTTTTCTGCTTGTTCCACAATTCGCGGCACTAAAGGAGAATAGGAGGATGTTCCATGCCCGAACCGAATGGCGGTTTCAATGAAGCTCCGTCCCTCGCTCTCGATATTTTGACCATGCAGTCCGTGGCGCGCTCGGATAAAATTGCTTTGATCTGTGGGGAAAGTTCGCTCACCTTCGCGGAACTAAACATGCGCGCTAATCGCGTCGCCAATGTGCTGAAAGCCCTGGGCGTCACTACGGGAGATCGCGTTGCGATTATTGTACACAACTCCATTGAAGGGGTTGAGGTTGGAGCGGCCTGTACCAAAATCAAAGCTATTCAAGTACCGGTCAACTACCGTTTGCGCCAGCGTGAGGTGGCCTACGTGCTCAATGACAGCGAGGCGAAAGTGGTGGTGGCCGCGCCAGGACTGGTGCAGGTCGTTGAGCAGGCACGCGCCGGGGTACAGGGGCACCCGACTTATATTGCAATCGGCGGTGATGCTCCCGCTGGTTGGCTGCATTACGAAGAGGTGGTAGCGTCGGCCAGCGAGACGATGCCTGTTGTAGGAGAAGCAACGCTCGGCAGTTCCATGAGCTATACATCAGGGACGACGGGCAATCCCAAGGGTGCGTATCGTCCGAACGGTGTCTCGCTTGAAGCGGCGCTGGGCGTCGTCCAATCGTTTGAACTGCGCGATGCGGACGTGCATTTGCTGGCCGGGCCTTTGTATCACAGCGCTCCCAATGCTTTTTTGAGCCTGCAAATCTTGCTGGGCGCGACGAGTGTGATATTGCCCCGGTTCGAAGCAGTTGAAGCCTTGCGCATGATCGAGCGCCACCGCGTTTCGACTACCTTCATGGCTCCTACCCTGCTCCAACGCTTATGTGATGTGCCTGACGAGATCGCGAAGACTTTTGATACAAGCTCGTTGCGCGCACTTATCCTGGGTGCCGCACCCTGTCCTTATAGCCTGAAGGTACGTGCCATTGAGCGGTTTGGCCCGGTGTTGTGGGAGTTTTATGGCGCGACCGAGACCGGCTTTGTCACCATCTTGCGCCCCGAAGATCAATTGCGCAAGCCCGGTTCATGCGGCGCTGTCGCGCCTGATCAGGAGATTCGCCTGCTCAACGAAGCTGGCGAGGAGGTGCCTGACGGTGTGCCGGGAGAGATGTGGGTGCGCAATCCCTCGCTGGCGCAGTATTTCAAGAAGCCGGATGCGACCGCCCGGAGTATGCGCGACACATTCTTCTCGGTTGGAGATATTGCCTATCGCGACACCGAAGGCTACTACTTCATCTGTGACCGCAAGATCGATATGATCATTTCGGGTGGCGTCAACATCTACCCGGCAGAAATTGAAGCCGTGCTTAGCGCCCACCCGGCTGTCGCGGATGTGGCCGTAATCGGCGTACCCGATCCTCACTGGGGCGAATCCGTAAAGGCGGTCGTTTCTCTCCGGCCGGAAGCCAGCGCTACCCAGGAAGAACTGATCGCGTATTGCGCCGAACGGATAGCCGATTATAAAAAGCCCCGTTCAGTGGACTTTTTGGAGGAACTCCCGCGCAATCCGGCTGGCAAACTGCTCAAGAGGAATATTCGCGAGGCGTATTGGAAAGACCAGGAGCGCAAAATCTAAGTGTATCTGCCCGTCCGCATCCCTACGGCGTAAACGACTCAAGTACCGGGCAATCGTTGCGCGAGAGGAGCGCGAAGGCCGCTCGCATGATGCGCGTCTGGAGATCGGCGTTATCGGGTTCGCCGAGCGGATAACCAAGCGGGAAAGGCACGAAGAGGGCGCGCGGCGGTCGCGTTTTTTCGGTTATTTCGCGTAGCAACGAGATGGATACCGTCGTGATACCTGCATATTCAATCTGGCGCTGGATCAGCCCAACTGACTGATTGCACATCGGTCAGACAGGCGTCAGCAGAACGACATCAACGGAATCGGCTTTGAGCCGCCGCGCTACTTCTGGCGCGCTTTCCTTCATCAATGTAGCAGGTCCGACGATTGACCCCATAAAGCTATAGTTGTGGGGAGCGAGCGCGGCGATTTCTCCTCGCTGTTGCATTTCGCGCAGGCGATCCAGCGGGAAAGCCAGATTGCGATCGCGCAAGATGCCTGTCTGGTCAAACGACCAACTCCGCTGGTTCATCTCAAGTAGTTGTGGAGAAATGTCCGAAGGGATTTCGCGAAACGAGCTGTCGCCATTGCGTATAGTGAGATCAAATGGTGTCTGATCTGGCAGGCTCAAGCCCGCCGTCGTAACCAGCGCAACCGTACAGGCGGAGAGCGGTTTTAGTAAAGGCGTGACCGCGTTGGAAATTGGATCGCCTGGTCGCGGGCTGTAATGTTTAAATGGATACCCTTTCAGAAAAAGCTTCTCTTTGAACTCAATATCTGCCATATTTGCCATACGCTCGCAACCGCCTTTACTAGAAGGAGGCACAACACCTCCAATAAAGACTATAGCACGTTATTCATTCTTGTTTCCATGCAACAAGGGTTGGCATAAGAGCGGTCAAGCTGCTCGCACCTGCGGTTGATGATACAGGTAAAGTAGAGGGGTAGCCATGTCATGCAGCAATTGTGGTATGGTCACAAACGTGAAGCCGCGTTGTTTCAGGGCAATAATGATGATGGGCAATGCCGCGGCTGTTTGAGCGCGAAAGCCACCACCATCATGTAATAAAATGATCCCGCCATAACGCGCTAGATTAAGGATGCGGCGGACAATTACGTTTACGCCAGGAGTAGTCCAGTCGCGCGCCTCGTTGTTCCAGAGGATGGTACTCAGGTTCTGTTGCAAAGCCTGGGCGAACACGATGCGGTTGAATAATCCATAAGGAGGGCGAAAAATGGTGGGTCGCGATCCCGTAACCGATTGAATAGCGTCAGATGTGCTTACCAGTTGGGATAAAATGCCTGTAGCCGAAAACCTGGTCAGTTCGGGATGCGACCAGCTATGATTGCCAATACTATGCCCTTGCAAAAATTCCTGGCGTACTATATTCGGATACTCTTTGACTAGATAGCCGACATCGAAGAACGTTGCCTTGATATTATAGGCTTGTAAGACAGCTAACACCTGTGCAGTATACACGGGATTTGGACCATCATCAAACGTCAGGGCGATTTCTGGCAGGCGTGTATTGCCGTAAAACACAGGATAATCGATGGGTTTTACTATATCTTGCGGTGTTTGACGAGGTACCTGATGCGCCCGTCTCCGAAATATCTGTGCGTTTGCAGACGTTGTCTGCAGATGGGCATTATTATTAGATAGAATCGGGTGTATTACGGGTAAAAGATTCAGCGTTGATGCATCCGCATTAAATATTACGGCCCCAATAAGACAAAGCAAACAGCATAATACTACTACAAGCACGCCGCGATTGGCGCTGTCTAAATCTGTGCTATGTTTGTGTGATATAAAGCTGAATTTAGATGTATGCATATAATTGCCATAAACTCTGATTGTTTGATACATAGAACATGGTCTATATACTTTTGCGCCTTAACCATTGTATCATACTTATGGCAGAGCATATCAGGAATAGCTAGCGCATACTGTGAAGCTCGTCACACATTTCAGGTGAATTTGGTAACAGACAAAATTGCCAATTGGCGCGATGATCGTAGATACGTTACTGTTCACCAATTTTCGCGTTCATTTCATTGTATGGGTTGCGTTGAGGTAGAGGTTTGCGCCGTTATAATCGCTCAGTTGAAGGATATTAATTGGATGCCAATCCGCCGTTATCTCTATGCCAGATATTGGATGAAGACGAGCTGCGCGTTGTTTCTCATTTTCTTGACGGGTTGTTCCAGTATCTTTGACGGAGTCGATGCTTCAAGTATCCATCTGACTTCTCCCACTCCATCAAGACCTTTGCCGACCTCTGTTCCAGGGAGTAGATCCGATGGCGAGGTAGATAATCCGTTAGTAATGCAAATGGCGAAAATACAGAGCATTATGGCGGGTATGACGCTGGATCAGAAACTGGCGCAACTGATTATCGTGGAATACCTGGGCAATAGCTACGCGCCGGAGCTGCAATACATGATTGCTCAACAGGGCGTTGGCGGCTTTCTCTATCAGGCCAGCAACCGCAACTTTAATCCACCCGACAATATAATAGTCAACGTGGCGGCATTTTCGCGCCAGGCTATGAAAGATGCTAAAATACCCCTGCTCATTGGCACTGACCAGGAGGGCGGACTGGTGAATCGCCTGTTTACCTTTCATGGCAATCTACCCTCTGCCGCCGCGATGGCAGCCACCGGCGATCCGCGCTTCGCCTTTAATCAGGGAACGATGGTTGCCAAATGGATGTTGCAACTTGGTATCAATACCGATCTTGCGCCGGTTGTCGATGTGCATACCGTTGAACCGCCCGTGCTGGAAAGCCGCATGTTTGGCAGCACCCCGGCGGCTGTGGCGACCTACGCGGGCGCATTCTTGAACGGCCTGCAACAGAATAGCGTGATTGGCACCCTCAAACACTTTCCCGGGTTAGGCGCAATCACGTCGGACCCCCATGCTGTACTACCTACCGTGTACAGGAGCCTTGCGCAGTTGCAGAGTATTGATCTGGCTCCCTATACGCTCATGCTGCAAAAAGACCATCCAGCTATGATTATGTCTACTGATGTGTTGGTACCAGCTATCGACCCTGATCTTCCCGCCGAGCTTTCACCCAAAACCATTAACGGCGTGCTGCGCCAGCAATTGGGGTATAACGGCGTAGTCATCACCGATGGTCTCTACATGGGCGGCATCCGCCAGCGCTGGTCATTGCCTCAAGCCTCTGTGTTAGCGATCATAGCGGGTAACGACCTTATCGAAGGTCCCTATTCTACCAGCCAGGTTGCGCAGGTGATCGCAGCTTTCAAACAGGCTCTTCAAAATGGTCAATTGACCGTCGATCGCATCAATCAATCGGTTCAGCGCATCCTCTTGATGAAAATGCAGTATGGCATTCTATCTACATAAAGCTGCGTAGTGAATCTGTTTGTTCTTCTACACTTTCGTCACCGCCTCACAGGTGGGATTTTTCCCTGCCGCTTCCGCGAAGCAGGGATGATTCTGCCTTCTCCTTTTGTAGCGCATTTTGAGTCGCAAACGTGTTATACCTGAAACGTATCGGGCTTTTCAAGCGAGAAAGGATTTTTCAAATGGGATTCGATCAGTATCATGAGCCGGCGTCCGACCTGTCACAGGAGACGCGCACATTCGCCCGTATGATTGCATCTTTACAGGAGGAG
>DAHVFL010000333.1 GCA_027316975.1 Chloroflexota bacterium
ACCGATGATCGCACGCTGCTCAATGACCTGGCTACCCAGGCAGCCCCGGCCCTGCGTGTCGCCCAGCTTGTGCGCGAAAAGCGCTCGCAAGACCTCGAACGCGAGCGCATCGATCAAGAGTTGCGCGTTGCGCGGTTGATCCAGCAAACATTGCTGCCCAGGGAACTCCCGCAGCTTCCCGGCTGGCAGATATCTTCGTACTACCGGCCAGCGCGTGCGGTCGGTGGCGACTTCTACGACTTCCTGTACTTTGAGGACGGCCGCCTGGGTCTGGTAATCGGCGACGTGACCGATAAAGGTGTGCCTGCCGCGCTGGTTATGGCAACCACACGCAGCATCTTGCGCTCTACCGCCCATGCAGCCATCTCACCCGGCAAAGTGCTGGAACTGACCAATGATTTGCTGTATCAAGATATCCCGCCCAATATGTTTGTTACCTGCCTCTACGCCATTCTCGATCCTGCCAGCGGACACCTGGAGTATGCCAATGCCGGACACGATCTCCCCTACCGGCATCACAACGGCGAAGTTTCTGAACTGCGCGCCACCGGTATGCCGCTTGGTCTGATGCCCGGCATGGCTTACGAAGAAAAGGCAATAACGCTGGCTCCAGGCGAGAACATCCTCTTCTATAGCGATGGACTGGTAGAGGCGCACAATACAAGACGTCAGATGTTTAGCTTCCCGCACCTGATGAAGCTGCTCGAGGAAGTTCCCGGTGGGACGCCTGTCATTGATTTCTTACTTGCTGAGCTTGCTATCTTCACCGGCAATGATTGGGAACAGGAGGACGATGTCACGCTCGTAACACTACAACGCGAAAACGGCCCTGATATACATAAAAGTGAGCAAGGAGCATCAAATATATCACAGCATGAACGTACTAAAAACAACGGTCACTGGCACACGCTCGCAGAATTCAGCATACCCAGCGTGCCGGGGAACGAGCGAAAGGCTATGGAACAGGTTGCCCAGGCCGTGCGAGATCTTCACCTGCCAGCCCGGCGCGTGGAACAACTTAAGACGGCTGTAGCTGAGGCTACCATGAATGCCATGGAACACGGCAACCATTATCAAGCCGACGTTCCTGTCGTCATTCAAGTACAGGTCTCAGACACCACACTGGCTGTGCGTATCAGCGACCTGGGAGAAGGCCCGGCAGTCATCGATGCCGAGACGCCCGACCTGGAAGCCAAGCTCGCCGAAATGCAAACACCGCGCGGCTGGGGTCTATTCCTCATAAAAAACCTGGTTGACGATCTCTACATCATCAACACTGACGCCCATCATACCATCGAACTCATCATCTACCTGGAGGAAGGAGGCTCCCATGCCAGCCAGAAATCTTGAAGCGCAGGTGCGCCATCAACCGCGCGTCGCCATCGTCGATCTGCATGGAGAAATCAACGCTTTCGCTGAAGACGTACTCAATGCCGCCTATGCAGATGCGGAAAGTCGCAGGGCAGAAGAAATCCTGCTCAATTTCAGCGATGTGGATTATATCAACAGTACTGGCATTGCCCTCATCGTGAGTTTACTGGCACGCGCGCGCAAATCGAAGCGCAGGTTGCTGGCCTGTGGATTGAGCCAGCACTACGTCGAGATTTTCCAGATCACTCGCCTGGTTGATTTCATGAGCGTCTTTCCCGATGAATCAAGCGCGTTATCTGAAAACCCAAAATCAATTATTACACCACGTGAAAAGTGAGACAAGGAGGTTTGCCATGCCCCAGGCTAACGTTGTAATGCATGCTCGTCGCGTCACACCCACCACCAGCATCATAGACATTCAGGGCGATATCTCGGCCTTCGCTGAGCAGGAGTTGATGCGCGCCTATACAGAAGCCAGCGCTCCCACGACGCGCACAATCATTTTGAACTTCACAGGGTTAGAGTATATGAACAGTAGCGGCATCGGCCTGATAGTTACGCTGCTGATCCGCATCAACCGTCAGAAACAACGTATGCTCGCCTTTGGACTTAGCGATCATTATCAACACATCTTTGAATTGACACGCTTGAATGACGCAATTAAGATTTACACTAGCGAGGCGGCGGCTCTTGCAGCAGCGTAAATTTTACAGGACTGCGTTTTGCCAGCGGGGACAAGGTATGCTATACCAGGACGGGGGCCAGCCCCGCCCGTACCCTGCTACGATTCGCAATCGCACCCCCGTACAGGGTACGGGCGGGGCTGGCCCCCGTCCTGGTATACAAAAGGAGATAAAAACAGCCATGTCTACTTCACCCGTTCCAACAAATGGACAACCGGATGAGCAGCCACGCGATGCTGCCTTCTGGTCAAGCTATACCACAGGACTCAAAGTTTCTAACGTTCCAAGTGGCGCGTTAAACTTAAACGTAGAAGGCAAACTGGTGAATGGGCCATTGCAGGGCTTTGGTAGGATGTGGCAAAAAACATATAGCATCACCCTGAATGGTACGTCGTTGACCGCAAAAGAAGTCATCAAGACCTGGAAAGAGCGCTTCCCTGAATTTTGGCCCAAAGGGAACCGTTTTTTTGGCCCTTTGACAGGTATCGCGCCCGGTGAAGTGGCCCTGCTCAACCTCACCTTAACCGGAGGCATCAAGCTCTCTACCGGCGTATTGGTACTGTATGCAGACGAAGAATCCTTTACACTGATGACCCCGCAGGGCCATATATTCGCCGGGTGGATCACCTTCAGCGCCTTAGAAGAAAACGGCTCACTTGTAGCGCAGGCCCAGGTGTTAATGCGCGCCAGCGATCCTATCTACGAACTCGGTTTTAGACTCGGCATGTATAAAGAAGAAGATAAATTCTGGCAGCATACGCTGAAGTCACTCGCCAGTTCATTCGGCATAGATGTGCCAGTAGAAATGCAAGCCATTTGCGTAGACCCACGTATGCAATGGTCACATGCTAAAAATGTGTGGCATAATGCCGCGATGCGTACTACGATATATACTATAAGTACACCGCTGCGTTGGATACGTGGACGGGGGCGCAAACGTAATCAGCAGTAGGGACACCTCTTGTGGGTGTCCGGTCCGGGCAAAACATGTCAACAACAGAGAAATATGACGCAATCGTTATTGGCGCCGGTCCAAATGGCCTGGCGGCGGCTATCACCATTGCGCGTGCGGGCAAATCGGTCATCGTATACGAGGCCAAAGAGACCATCGGGGGCGGTTCGCGCTCGATGGAACTCACTCTGCCCGGTTTTGTACACGATGTCTGCTCAGCTATTCATCCACTCGGGCTTGGTTCAACATTCTTCCGTTCATTACCGCTCGAGCAATACGGCCTGGAATGGATTCAACCGCCTGCTCCCCTGGCGCACCCGCTAGACAACGATACTGTCGCCGTACTTGAACGCTCCATTGAAGCGACGGGCGCAACGCTTGGTACTGACGCTCAGGCATATAAGAAGCTGATGACTCCATTCGTCGCACATTGGAATAGGATTGCGGATGCCTTTCTTGGCCCCTTGCGCCTGCCACCTCTGTTTGCGCACCCGTTCGAGCTTGCATCTTTCGGCTTCAAAGCTATCCGCCCGGCAAGCGCCCTCGCTAAAAGCCTCTTCAAGGAGGAACATGCTCGCGCTATTTTCGCGGGTATGTGTGGGCACTCTATGCTACCGTTTGATCGCCCAACCAGTGCGGCGGCAGGGTTAGTGCTGGGAGGGTTGGGACACGCTATCGGCTGGCCGCTGCCACGCGGCGGTTCACAAAACATTATGGACGCCATGGCGGCCTATTTGCGCACTCTGGGAGGAGAAATCGTCACCGGCGCGGAAGTCAAATCGCTCGATATGCTCCCTCCTGCCCGCACCGTGCTGTGCGATATCACTCCCCGGCAATTGCTGCATATAGCTGGAACGCGCCTGCCGTCGAGTTACCAGCGCAAGTTGCAACACTACCGCTATGGCCCCGGCGTCTTCAAACTCGACCTGGCGCTGGACGGCCCTATTCCCTGGCGAGCGGCGGCCTGTGAGCGTGCCGGGACAGTCCACATCGGTGGCACGCTGCCGGAAATCGCGGCCAGCGAATCTGCCGTCTGGCGCGGAGAGCACCCCGAAAAGCCCTTCGTGCTGCTCGCGCAGCAAAGCCTGTTTGACCCGACACGCGCCCCCGCCGGAAAACACACCGCCTGGGCCTATTGTCACGTCCCCTCTGGCTCAACTCTCGACATGAGCGAGCGCATCGAGGCCCAGATCGAACGTTTCGCTCCCGGCTTTCGCGACCGCATCCTGGCCCGCCACACCTTCACGGCAGCACAGCTTGAGCAGTACAACGCCAACTACATCGGTGGCGACATCAATGGCGGCGTGCAGGACATCTGGCAGCTCTTCACCCGCCCCACCATCCAGGTCAATCCCTATACCACCCCTCTTAAAGGTGTCTATCTCTGCTCTTCATCGACACCCCCTGGCGGCGGCGTACACGGATTATGCGGCTACTATGCGGCTACTACAGCCCTGAAAAAAAGCTTTTCCTGAATCTTCAATGCCCGCGAATTGCAATGGGGCGAATACGCAGCGCCACCGGATACATCTCTGCGAACCTTTCCGGCGTCTGAAAACTCCTGGTGATGAAATCGCGATACTTTTCCACGTACACAGGCAGTCGATCCGCAGGAGGATCGTTCGGACTCAACTGTGCCTCGCCTGTAATGACGATAATATCTCCCCCATTTCCATTGCCATCCAGATTGAGAGCCACTCGAGGATTGTGTGAGATATGCCCCTGCCGTTTCGCACCGGCCCGACTATATACAAGAATAGTCGATGTAGCCTCATCCCACCAGAACCAGACAGGCGTGGGTTGAGGCGTCCCCTTCGCATCCACGGTCGTCAACCAGATTAAACGCTCGTCCCGTAAACGCCGGGCGACTCGCTCGCCAAATGGCGTGGATGGGTCTGGAAGTCGAAATGTCATTTGTTGTCTTCTTCTTTCTTCATTATTTCAGTGTCCCGTACCGTTATGCATAATACCACAATCAGGTTCTAGCTCCTCCCCAACGTTTCGCATTTCCCAGGATAAGGGACTCAAGAAGAATTAACTATCCCAGAAGCTGGCGAAGAATACCTGATATCCACAAACCACTTTTCCAGAGAGGGCAATCGCTGAAGTTGGGCTTCCACTGCCTCCATTGCCTCCCTGGATAATTTGACCCCGGACTGATACGCCGTTGTCACCAGTTGAACTACGGAAGGTACTCCTGTCCACCTTCTTCTAGAGCTTTTTGGCTACAGTCTATCCGGGGCTCTTTCGTTTTCGAGAGCATACTGGCTCAAGACATCGATGACATCTCCGAGTCGTCACCGCTTGCGAAATCGCCTCTTGATCCTTTCTGGTCAGCTGGCAACAACACTTCTGGCACTTTGCACAAGCTATTCCAAAACTTCTATAATAATCTCAAGAGGCACTTTTTCACGACAAGTTACGTTGCACTCTACCCAGAGAGAGGTGC
>DAHVFL010000334.1 GCA_027316975.1 Chloroflexota bacterium
CTTCAGTTTGCGTGATACTGTCATTCTGAGCGCAGCGAAGAATCTGGCTGGCCGGCTGCTGTCTGATGTGCCCCTTCAGTTTGCGTGATACTGTCATTCTGAGCGCAGCGAAGAATCTGGCTGGCCGGGTACCGAGATTCTTCGCTGCGCTCAGAATGACAGTACCAGTTTTGATTGGTAAAATTCAGAAGGGAGGGAACGCAACCATCGCCCGCATGGCGGCATGTATCGGTCCCGCCCCTACCGCATTCAAAACAACCTCCCAGTGAAAGGCGGAAGCTCTGTCCCCGCCCTGGTCATGCACCGTGCTTGCCCCCGCCCTCACCGCTCGCGTATACTATTCACAATGCTTACTATTTTGAAGGAGGCAACCGGTATGCTACTCGCGGGCGACATCGGAGGAACAAAGACCAACCTGGCGCTTTTTACAAACGACAATGGCTGGCGCGACCCGGTGGACGAGGCCACCTTTCCCAGTGGAGATTACCCCAGCCTCGAAACACTGGTGCAGGCCTACCTTGCGCAACAAAAAGTCTCCATAGATCACGCCAGCTTTGGGGTAGCCGGCCCCGTCGTGGATAAGCAGGCCACCATCACCAATTTGCCCTGGAAGATGGACGAAAAGGACTTGCAGGACACCCTGCGCATACCCTCCGTGCGCCTGCTGAACGACCTCGATGCCATCGCGCACGCCGTACCCCACCTCGATCAACGCGACGTGGCAACTATCAACGAGGGGCAGATCAAGCCGGAGGGCGCGATAGCAGTCATAGCTCCTGGCACCGGTCTGGGCGAGGCCTTCCTTACCTGGAATGGCACAAGCTATCAAGCCCACTCGTCCGAGGGCGGTCACGCCGATTTCGCGCCCGCCAACTCGTTTGAACTTGACCTGCTGCGCTACCTGCTCGCACGTTTCCCGCACGTCAGCTACGAGCGCGTCTGCTCCGGCAAAGGCTTCCCCAATATTTATGCCTATCTCAAAGATGCCGGTCATGCCATCGAACCGGACTGGCTGGCCGACGAACTGGCCCATGCCACCGATAAAACCCCCGTCATCGTGAAGGCCGCCCTGGATACCGGCACGCCCTGCGACATAGCCGTCGCAACGCTCAACACCTTCGTCTCCGTGCTGGGCGCGGAAGCTGGCAACCTGGCCCTCAAAGTACTCGCGACAGGTGGCGTCTACCTGGGCGGCGGCATCCCCCCGCGCATCCTGCCCTATCTATCCGGCGAGCGCTTCATGCAGAGCTTTCGCAACAAAGGTCGCCTCGGAAAATTGCTCACCACCATCCCCGTCCATGTCATCCTGAACCCGAAAATCGCCCTGCTCGGCGCGGCCCTCCACGGCTTCGAAGTCACCCAGTAGCGACACCCCTTGCGGGTGTCCCGTCCTCGTTCCCATTGAAAATGCGCACCTCAACACCGGTAAGACGGGACACCCGCAAGGGGTGTCGCTACTGGACGCCATTGGTAGCACGGCGTATAATGCGTTTCAACTGGACAAGGATGTTCATTGGCGAGGCCGCACAAACGCCTGAAAGAGTACGTACATGATACATAAAAGTGTAGTTCAAACCAGCAAGGGCAAGGTTGCCCGCGTCACATTTAGCCTGCCCAACAGCGTCTGGGCTGATATGATCTACCTCGTTGGCGATTTCAATGGCTGGAATAACACCTCACACCCCTTTACTGCCGGGCGGGATGGCGCGTGGAGCATCACCGTTGACCTCGAACTGGACCGCGAATACCTGTTCCGCTACCGGCGCGACGGCGAATGGATGAACGATAACGCAGCCGATGGCTACGTTGAAAACCCTTACGGCAGCGACAACTTTATCGTAGTGACCCACGAAGAGGCATAATATGCCGGTGAGAGCAAATTTAATCCTCTTCGTCTTCTTCGTCCATCTCCAATAAATATTGTTTTGCCTCTTCTGTCGTCTGTGACATGCTCAACTTGACGATTGCATGACGCAATGCAGCAGGGTCTTCAGTAAAGATCACCTGTTTTCTGGCAGTACGAAGTAATTTAGGAAAACGCTCCACAATGATATCTATTATCGTTTGGCGTAGCGCTTCCAACTGTCCCTCTTTACGCCCTTTTTCGAGTCCTTCTTCCAACCCTTCTTCCAACCCTTCTTTCAGTATCTCCTGATAATAAGGGGACTCTCGAATGATATCGTGCATATTGCGTAGCCTCCTTTGTAGCCAATCCAGATCATTAGTATCCTTTTTACTAAATATGTATGATGCTAATTAGCAAGTAAATCACAACAGATAAAACAGGAAGTTTATACTCACTTCTTGCTAACACATTATAGCGTAGAAGCCGTTCAGCCATATCAGAGTCATGATACGTTTGAAACTCTATTTCCAGCAACATCTCTTCATCTTCAACTTCTACTTTGAGAAGCGCGTCTACTTCGAGCCGCCAGTTTTTCAATTGATACGGCAGTTTCCCTCTAAATTCTCCCTTTCCGAGTAACCACTCAACAAAAGCTTGTGGATTTGCATCGACGAGATTTTTCAAACTGTCATCCCACGCCTTATCCTCTATACTGTTCATACAAAACACTCTCCAATATACCTTCTTATAATTGAAGTGTAACATGGAGATAGTGAATTGTCGAGGAAAATTTGAGGCTATTAATTGTCCTGAAACTTGAAGGATTCCGCCACCGGCAGCGTGAACGAAATCCTCGTCCCCTCACCCGGCCTGCTTTCCGCCCTCACACTCCCACCATGTCCCGTAATGATAGCTTTCACGATGGAGAGGCCGAGGCCGCTGCCGCCGTGCGAGCCGGAGCGGGCACGGTCGATGCGGAAAAAACGGTCGAAGATAGAGTGCAGGTCGGCGGCATCAATGCCGGAACCGCTATCCTGCACCGCGATGTCCAGCCATTTCGCCCCTTTCGCGTCAACTTCTAAGCTCGCGCCCACGCGAATGCTACCGCCCGCGGGCGTGTAACGCCGGGCATTGTCGAGCAGGTTCAGCAATACCTGCGTGATACGGTCGCTATCGGCCAGCACGAGCGGCGTAGCGGGGGCGATCTCGTTGCGCAATGCGATACCTGCCTGCTCGCATTCGGGGCCAATAACTTCCAGCACTTCGTCAACCAGGGCGCGCATATTCAGGGGCGCGGTGTCGAGTTGCATCCGGCCCGTTTCCAGAGCGGTCATATTCTGCATATCGCTGACCAGGCGGCGCAAACGCTGCACCTCGCGCCCGATCAATTGCGCCGTTTCGTAGCGCGCCTCTGGAGCAGATATCACCTCGTCGGCGATAGCCTCGCTGAAACCCTGGATGGCTGTCAGGGGAGTCACGAGGTCATGGGCGATATTAGCGATCATATCGCGGCGCAGTTGATCCTGGTGGCGCAGTTCGGTCACGTCGGTTTCGATCTTCCCCGCCATATCGTTGAATGTCTGGGCCAGCGTGCCGATTTCATCCTTATTGTGAGGCGTCTCAACGCGCTGCGAGTAATCTCCCCCCTTCATCTGTTCCGCCGCGACGGTGAGCGAGACGAGGGGGCGCGTCAGTCGGCGCGTCAGGAAAACGCTGAAAGCGATCACCACGATGCCGAGAATGACCCCCGTAATCAGGATAACTTTGTCAAGTGTTGCAAGCACATCTCCGGGCGCGAAACCCTGCGGATATTTGTCGGGCTGTGCCAACAGTAACGCGCCGACGATCTTTCCGCCGGTCTGTCCATTATCGTAAATAGGCAAGCTAATGTACAATCCCGAAAAGACGCTGCTGTCCCCCGGAGTACCTTGCAGGCTCCCCGTCACGATCTTTCCCTTTGTTAGTGCCTGGAACAATGCTGAGTTGAGCGCGGGAATATCGTTCTGACTCAGGTTCACAAAATCAGGTGGTCGCGCGTTATGGCTCTGTTGGTTGGTATCAACCACGACAAACAAATCCGGGCTACTATCGGTAATCCTGTTGAGACCGGTCCAGCTTTTGCCATTTTGAGAATAGAGCTTGCCCACCTGTTGCGCCAGAAAATCGGCGCGTGTCAGCAATTGGTCGTGTTGCGCCGTGTTGAAGTAGTTCTGCACTGCTAGAGAAATCACCACCACGAGCAGCAAGATCGCGCCGAGGGCAACACCGAGGTAGCTCAGCACCAGTTTGACTCGCAGGGATGATCGCACAGCAGGCCAGCGCATAGCTACTCCTCTGGCGCGAATTTATAGCCAACGCCCCACACCGTTTTGATGGGAGAGCTACAGGTTGGATCGCCTGCCGCCTCTAGCTTCTTGCGCAGCGTGCCGATATGCACATCGACGGTGCGCCCATCGCCCAGGAAGGTATACCCCCAGATTTTGTCCAGCAACGTCTCGCGTGTAAATACGCGGTCGGGCGCGGATGCCAGCGTGACCAGCAAATCGAATTCTTTAGCGGTCAGCGTCACGTTGAGGCCATTGACCTCGACGCGCCTCGCCGGAATAGCGACACGCAGCTTGCCATAGCGCAACTCCTCGGTGTCTATCACGCCCCGGCTGGCTGACTCCACCTTGAAAGAAGTAGCGCCTGGATGCGCGTCTGATTGTGAGGCAAGCGCGGAAGCCACATACACCCCGTTTTCGGATGAGCCTGTTCCCTCAACGCCAGCTAATTGGGCGGGCGTTGACACGCGGCGCAAAATAGCCTTCACGCGGCTCACCACCTCACGCGGGCTGAACGGCTTCACCAGGTAGTCATCCGCGCCCAGTTCCAGGCCGGCAATGCGGTCATCCTCCGACTGGCGGGCGGTCAGCATCAAAATGGGGGTATTGGCCCAGGCGCGGATGCGACGGCACACTTCCATGCCGTCGAGCGCGGGCAGCATCAGATCGAGAATCACCAGGTCTGGATGCTCGCGAGCGTGCATTTCCAGCCCCGCCGCGCCATCGCTGGCAACCAGCGCCGTAAAATTAGCCTGCTCCAGGTACAGTTTGATGATCTGCGCGATATTTGCTTCGTCTTCAATAATCAGGATTTTCATAGCTGTTGTCGTGCCTCTTTATATGTACATCATACCGCAATTATCATACAGAAAAAAGATCAAGAAGATACCTGAGATTTGTAAAATCTCAATGTACAAACATTTTACAATTTCATGCAAGATTTCTGATATCTCTACGCTAGAGTATCTATTGTAACGAGGCTATCGTAATGGAAGTAGTATCAGGGCTAGATGTAACATATCCACGCAGGCACATAATAAAGACCTGTCTGAAAAATTGGGAGGACCGCTCATGCACAATCCGTATAGCGATGAAAATGAAAACCAGCCTGTAGGGGCCAACCAGCCGCCTACACCGGCCACCGCAACCTATCCTTATTATGAATATGGAGCCGGGCCGCAACAGCCCACAGCGCCACAAGGCCACAATACAGCGCCGGGACAGTTCGAACCGGACCCTGACCCTGTGCCACCTACACGGG
>DAHVFL010000335.1 GCA_027316975.1 Chloroflexota bacterium
GTCCAGGGCCGATTGAAAGCTGTCACCGCCGCTCTCTCCCCCCTTGATTGCGCCGTACACCAGGGCGCACAGTTCGCGCAGGCGTTCAGCATTGCTCAACACCTTACGCTCTTCTTCCAACGTCTCCACCTCCTCCGGCAGGAGATTGGCTTTCTCGATCTCCTCAATTTCGAAGCGCAGGAAATCGGCGCGCCGCGCTGAGTCCTTCTCATTTTGTTGCAACGCGGCCAGCGTCTTACGCGCTGTGCGCCACTCGGTCACTTTCGCGCCCAGTGAATCGCGCAGTGACAGGAGATCGGCATAACGGTCCAGAAAATTAACATGCTGTTCCGGGCGCAAGAGACTCATATGCTCGCTCTGCCCGTGAATATCGACCAGCCAGCTAGCCACCTGCTGCAATGCCTGCTGCGACACCGTGCGCCCATTGATACGCGACACCGTGCGCCCGGAGCGGAAGATGTCACGCGAGAGCATCAATTGTCCATCTTCTGGCGTGATATCGTATTCGCGCAGCAGCGTGGCAAAGGCGACGCTCGCATCCGCGCTCTCTACATCGGCGACTGCCACAGACGCCGACCCACCGTTCATCATCGATGAGCCGTCCGCGTGATTATGCTGCTCATGTCCCGAGAGCGTAGCTTCAAATGGCACCCATTCCTGATGGATAGGCGGCAAAGCTGCAATCGAAAAGATGCCCTCGACGGTGGCGCGGTCGCAGCCGGCGCGCACAAAATCCGCGCCAATCTTGCCGCCCAGCAGCGCGTTCACAGCGTCGATAATAATCGACTTACCCGCGCCCGTCTCGCCTGTGAAAACATTAAACAGGCGATGTAAGCTCAGATGCAGGGTATCAATAATCGCGAAATCTTTGATGTTTAGCTCAAGTAACATATGCTCTACCCGGAAACCCGCGAGGGATTACGAATCGTCGCCTTTCAATTTTGCATCAATGATCTGGTAAAAGTAGGTTGGTGGCCTGCGCCGCAGAAACTGTGTCACATACTGGCTCTTGCGCACGATGACGGTCGCGCCATCCACGATCTCCCGGTTCATCTGACCATCGGCGGAAAACACACCATTCTGCGAGCCGGTAAAGATCTGGAGTTTCACCGTCGCTTCCGGCTGCAAGACCAGCGAGCGATCAGACGCCAGGTGCGGCGCGATGGGCGTCAGCACGCTGCTCTGCACCTGTGGATGCAACAATGGCCCGCCCACCGCCATATTATAAGCGGTCGAGCCGGTAGCTGTCGAAAGAATAATGCCATCGGCATAGCTTGTGCTATACGCAAATTCATCGATGGTAATCTGAATCTTCACGACACGCGGCCATGTGCCACGCGCAATCACGATATCATTCAACGCCAGGAACTCTTCCTGGCGTCCATCCTGGTGCAGCGCCGCGTGTAACATGCTGCGCGTATCCACCCACACCGACGGGTCCTTTTGCAGGTAATAGGCCAATTTGGATTCGAGTTCGTCCGGTTCCAGTTCCGTCAAAAAACCCACCCGACCAAAGTTGACCCCCACGATCGGGATATTCGCAAAAGAGCACAGGCGCGCGGCATGAAGAATGGTGCCATCGCCGCCCAGCACCACCGCCAGAGCGCACCCCTTCAACGACGTATCGCGCGTCTCCTGCCCTTCGTCACGTATATCGATAGTGCGAACTTCATAACTCTGCTGTTGTAACATACGTGTGAGGTGAAAAGCGACTTCCGAGGTATCCTGTTTGCGGCCCTGATAAAATATCGCGATTTGCATCTTCCAAACTTTCAAAGGGTTTTCCGTATGCGCTCGTGTGCAAAAACCATGCCCTCTTCCGACCCCTATTCTACCATAACTGGCCGCAAAAAGCGAATTTTGCACTGATGAACCTGGCAATAGAACAGGGGTATCGTGCTGGCGCAACGCGCGCGTTGCGCCAGCACGATACCCCTGTTCTATTGCCACTCAACTACCTCCACACTTTACGTGGTCGTTCCTCCGGTTCCGGCTCCAACCCAGGCTTCTCCTCGATCATTCTCATCGCCTCCGCTATGGCGCGATCAAGCTGGGGGTCGTCGCCGCGCGCGAAATCCTGGGGCGCGATATCGACCTCGATGTCGGGGTCGGTGCCGTAGTTTTCCACGTTCCAGCCCACATCTCGAAACCAGTAGGCCGTTTCGGGCTGGGTGGTGTGGGTGCCATCCACCAGCGTATGGTTATGCCGGATGCCGACCACGCCGCCCCAGGTGCGCTTGCCGATCAGAGGGCCAAGCCCCATCAGCTTAAAGCTGTGGCTGAAGATATCGCCGTCCGAACCCGCGTGTTCGTTGGTCAGCGCCACCATCGGGCCGCGCGGCGATTCGTATGGATAGGGACGCGGCTGACCCCAGCGTGGAAAACTATACCCGACGCGCCGGCGCGCCAGCTTTTCCAGCAGCAGCCCGGACACATGGCCGCCGCTATTGTAGCGCACATCGACCAGCAGGGCCGGGTAATCATATTCGGCCAGGAAATTGCGGTGAAATTCCGCGAATCCAGAAGCTCCCATGTCCGGGATGTGGATATACCCAACCTTCCCCTGCGACTGCTCATGCACAATGGCGCGATTGCGCTCGACCCATTCGCGATAGCGGGCGGGCATCTCGTCGGCAATGGCCTTGACGGTGACAACGCGCGTTTCTTTCGTCGCGGCATCCTCGATGGTAAGCTGCACCTCATTGCTGGCCTGGTTGACCAGCAGTTCCTGCGGGCTGCGGTTAGGCCCGACGCGCTGCCCGTTGATAGCCAGCACAGCATCGCCTTCCTGAATATTCAGACCTGGGCTGGTAAGCGGCGAGGTGATTCTACTGTCTGATGGATCGCCAATGATGATATGCGCGATGCGGTAACGCGCGCTTTCAGCATCGTAGCGCCAGTCCACGCCCAGGAAGCCCTGGCTATAATGGGGCCGCGAGCGGTACTGGCCGCCCATCTCGTAGGCGTGCGAGGTATTCAATTCGCCCTGCAATTCCCAGAAGAGGTCGGAGAGTTCCGAGCGCGAGGTGACGCGCTCAACCAGGGGAGCGTACTGCGCGTAGATAGCATCCCAGTCGATGCCCGACATGTCCGCCGTCCAGAAATGCTCGCGCTGCAAACGCCAGGCCTCGGCAAACATCTGTTTCCACTCCGCTGCCGGCTGCACCGACACTTTGACGCGGCCAAGATCGACCCAGCCGCTTTCGCGACTGGCGCGCTCGCTATCAGACCTGGGCAGCTTCTCATCCGCTTTCAGCACGCGCAAACGGTACTTGCTACGATAGACCAGGTACTTGTGATCGCGAGAAAGATCGAAATTGTTCGCATTGTTAATCAGTACCTCGTATTTTTGCTTCTCAAAATCAAAGCTATCGATATGGCCCTGTGGTTCGTGGTCGTCATCAGGCTGGTGAATGGCCCCCTGGATGGGATAAACCAGGAACAGCGCTTTACCCTTGATGCCCCGCACATCATAGTAGAGACCTTCCGCCACCGGAAACGGTACGGCGCGGCGCGTGATACCATCCAGGTCAATCACAGTCTCAGGCGGCTTTTTGCCGTTTTTTTCCTGCTTTTCCTCAGAATCCCCCGTTTCGCTCTCATTACCATTCTCAAAACCGTTTTCTTCCGACTTCTCTTCCGCGTCTTTGTCTTTTTTGCCGTTCTCTTTCTCCTTATCCGAGGGCGCTCTGGGTTCCGGCATAAATGGCGAGCGCAGGTCGCGTTGCAGCGTGATGGCGTAGGGTTTGACGCCGCGCGGGAAGCTCAGGTCAAATTGCAGGTTGTCATACACCGGGTTGAGTACGCGGTTCCCCAGGAAGTACAGGTATTTGCCCTCCGGGTCAAAGCCGGGGTCAACATCTTCCAGCACAGGTTCTGTGATGAAATGGGTTTCACCCGTTTCCAGGTTGCACAGCTTAATGGCCGTTTTCTGATTGGAGAAAGGGAAACCATAGGCCAGCCAGCGTCCATCGGGCGACCAGTCGAATCCCCGGATACTCCCGAAATCACTGCGATCTCGCACGCTCAATGACGCGCCTTCAAGATCAACGGTAATCAATTCGTTGCGATGATTGCGCAGCGCGACCACGTCGCCGGTAGGTGAGACAGCCAGCGAGAGAACGCGCCCGAACTCGATATCGGAATAGGTCTGCGGTTCGCTGCCATCTTCGGGATTGAAGACGACCAGGCTTTCACGCCCCGGCGCATCGGAAATAGCGACCAGCCGTTTGCCGTCGTTCAACCAGTTCAGGTGCCGGTAACGCACGCCATCCAACTCGCCGTGCTGGAGCGTCGGTCCCTCCCAGTTGCCCATCGTGAAGGCTTTGCCGCGTGTCGTGACGGCCATCGCGTACCCCTCCGGGTGCAGTTGATACCCGTTCAGATAGCCACTGGCCGGGACAAACTTCCGGTTGCGCTGCGTGCGAATGCTGGGCAATTCAGCATCCAGGCGACTCCCTGTATTGCTGGCGGGATCGAACAGGTACAAATCCGCGCCCGCGTGATACACGAGACGCTGCCCGTCGCCGGACATATGACGCGCATAAAAATCGTTGTGATCGGTATGGCGGCGCACATCCTCGCCCCGCGGCGTGCAGGAGTAAACATTGCCGACGCCGTCATGATCTGAAAGGAAGTAGATACGCTCGCCAATCCAGCAGGGGTCAGCAACGTTGCCATTCAATTGCAGCAGGCGTCGAAAAGTGCCACTGCCATCGATATCGCACCACAGATGGCCGACTCTGCCGCCCCGGTAGCGTTTCTGGTACGCGAAGTCACGCGTATTGATATTCCGCCCGATAACGACTCCGCCACGCGGCCCAAACGAAATAGCGTTCGCCATCCCGTAGGGCAATTGGCGCGGCTCGCCTCCACCGGGCGCAACGGCATACAACACCTCGAATCGCCCGGCAAACTGCCCGGCATTGCTGGCATACAGGATCTCCTCGCCAGCAGGCTGCCACGCATTAACGCGGCACACCGTCCCTTGCTGATACGTCAGCCGCCGGGCCATGTCACCGGACGCGGGCATGACATACACCTCGCCGGGACCCTCCTCGCGCCCAACGAAGGCCAGTTGCGTCCCATCCGGCGAAAAACGCGGATAACTGACCTCGCCCACGCCCGCCGTAAGACGTTCGGCGCGCCCACCCTCGCTCGAAACGAGCCAGAGATCATCCTCAGACACAAACACAATCCGATCCTGGTGAATTGTGGGATAACGGACATAACCCTGAGATGCCATTTGCACTCCTTCTAAGATGCCGTTGAGGGCATGTATGCAGGCAAATTTTTGTTGTTTAGCGGGTCCGCTAAAGAATGAGGTTAGATTGTTAGCACGTACATTGTAGCACAACATCAC
>DAHVFL010000336.1 GCA_027316975.1 Chloroflexota bacterium
GAGAACACCTCGGGCAAACCATCCAATGCCTGCTTCTTCCATTGCGCAATTTGCGTGGGATGCACTCCGTACTCGCTGGCGATTTCATTGGCCGTCTTCTGGCTTCTGATCGCTTCCAGGGCCACTTTGTACTTCAGGTCCGCGCTGTATCGTTTGCGTTGTCCTGCCATTCATGTGCTCCTTTTCCTGCCTTTCTCGCTACAGCCATTTTATCTTATTTCCCTGTCCAGTTTTCTGGGACCATTATACTGTAACCCATCTACACAAACCTTCGTATCTTTATTGACGAAGAATGTCTACGCAGACTGAAGGAGCATCGCAATGACACAGACCAACGAAGAGAAGCTTAGCCTGGCCGATGGGCGGCTGCCAGTGTACGCAGCCAACCCCTACGCGCTGTACCAGCGACTGCGCGAAAACGACCCCGTGTACTGGGACGAACGCGCCAATAGCTGGGTGCTGACCCGTTACGCCGATGTCGCGCCTGCCCTGCGTGATGCGCGCTTCTCCGCCTCCGGCTTCATGGAAGACATCAGTTGGATTCCTGATGACATGCGTCCCATGCTGGAACCACCTATTCGCGCCCTCACCCGGCAAATGCTCTTCATGGACCCGCCCGACCATACCCGCCTGCGCGGTCTGGTTGCCAGAGCCTTCACGCCGCGCGTGGTTGAGGGCCTGCGACCGGCCATCAAGCAAATCGCCAGCGATTTACTCGATCACGCGCAGGCGCAGGGACATATGGAGCTTATTCGAGATTATGCATTCCCCTTGCCCGCCATCGTCATCGCCACCATGCTGGGCGTGCCGCCCGAAGACCGCGACCAACTCAACGCCTGGTCGGAAAGCTTCGGCGCTCTGCTGGACGGCTCCAACCTCAGCATGGAAAATGCATTCCTGGCCCTGCACGGCGTCTCCGAATTCATAGCCTATTTCCGCCAGATCATCCACCAGCGTCGCAACGCCCCCAGAGACGATCTCCTGCAAGCCATGATTAACGCCGAAGAGCAGGGCGACACGCTCAGCGAAGAAGAACTGTTAGGAAATTGCGTGCTCATCATGGCTGCCGGTCACGGCACCACTTTGCACCTCATCGGCAATGGCACGCTGGCCCTCTTGCGCAACCCGCGGCAGTTGCAGCAATTGAAAGCAGAACCCGCGCTGATGCCCTCCGCCGTGGCAGAATTGTTACGCTACGACAGCCCCGTTCAAATGACCTCGCGCCGCGCTAAAGAAGATATGCAGATAGGCAACAAACACATCAGCGAAGGTCAGGAAGTCACCATGTGTACAGGAGCCGCCAACCACGACCCCGCGCAATTCTCCGACCCCGACCGGCTGCGCCTCAATCGACCTGAGAACCGCCACCTCTCCTTTGGCCTCGGCATACACTTCTGCCTCGGCGCGCCCCTCGCCCGCCTTGAAAGCGAAATCGCCTTCCACACCCTGCTACGCCGCTTCCCCAACCTGCGCCTCGCCAGCGAAGAAGTGGCATGGGAAAGCAGCCTGGTCTTTCGCGGCCTGAAACAACTCCCCGTCCTCCTCGATTAAAATCGCCGGAGCGGACCCACTGGGCGACCGCCCTGGCTTGCCCCGATCGGCCCTGTTCTCTTGTACAGGCCACTAACTGCCCCTCCGACCATTACAGGATGGCAAATATCAGCGTATGCTTGCAATACGACAGGCGACTGAATGCAACAATAATAGGAAACGTCCGCCTCGTCCTGATAAACTTTACCGACCAAAGCCGGCCTTGTCATCCTGAGCGCAGCGAAGGATCTGGGTGTCCGGCGAGGCAGATCCTTCGCTGCGCTCAGGATGACAAGACCTGACCGATGGCAGACCAACCTGATAATCGAGGTGCAAACACACATGACAGACACGAGAGAACATTTAAGACCCCTATTAAGAGATCTAACCGGGGATGAGAAGCACAGCGCCAGCGCTCATTCCACCCTGGACGTGCTGTGGGTGCTATATGATCGCGTCATGCGCTACGATCCGCGCAACCCGCGCAGCGAGCAACGCGACCGCTTCGTGCTGAGCAAGGGACATGGCCCGGTCGCGTACTATGCAATCCTGGCGGATAAAGGTTTTTTTCCGGTTGCCGAACTCAAGAAGTTCCGGCAGTGGGATGGCATCCTGGGAGCGCATCCCGACCGCAACCAGGTGCCGGGCGTCGAAACATCGACCGGTTCGCTGGGGCATGGCCTCCCGATGGCTGTTGGTATGGCGCTGGCCCTGCGCCTCAAGCAAAGCGACCGCCGCGTCTACGCGCTGATCGGAGACGGCGAGAGCAACGAGGGCAGCATCTGGGAAGCCATCATACAGGCAGGACACCAGCATCTCTCCAATCTCACCTGCATCGCCATCAACAACCACTCAAGCTCAATAGAATTTGCCGACCTGGCAGCCAAATTCGCCGCTTTTGGTTGGGCCACCACCACCATCAATGGCCGCGACCATAACCAGATATACAACGCCCTTACCCACGTTGACGACCAGCGCCCCACCGCTATCATAGCCGAAATTGAATAACGTCATAATGTCAATGAAATACGCCCAGGGCGGGAGCTTTCTATCGTACAGGGTACGGGCGGGGCTTGCCCCCGCCCTGGAAGCGGCACGGCACACAGCCATCGATCTCATACGAGAGTTCATTAACTTGACGCCTATTGGGCCGGGCTGTCCCCCGTCCTGGTAAATGAGGAGCTATACACATGCAAACGATGATGCGCCAACAGATGGTTGAAACCCTGGAAGATATGCTGCTGCAAGATAAAAGAATGGTGATTATACTGGCCGACATTAGCGACGAACTGTTTCACACGCAACGGCAAGAGGTGCGCGAGCGCCTGTTTAACCTGGGTATTATGGAGCAAACCATGATAAGCGTAGGGGCCGGTTTCGCGCTCGAAGGGTTTATTCCGGTCATGCACTCCTTTGTCCCGTTCCTGGTCGAGCGGCCATTCGAGCAGATCAAGGACGATTTTTGCTACCAGCAGCTTAGCGGCAAGTTTATCAGCACCGGAGCGTCCTACGATTACAGCGTGGAGGGTATGACACATCAGGGGCCAGGCGACGTACATATTCTGCATGGCCTGCCCAACATGCAGATCGTCGTCCCAGGCACCCCTGCTGAATTCGATGCCCTGTTCAGGGAATCGTATGGCAACGGCGCGAACACCTACTATCGCCTCAGCCTCAGCAAAAATCCCTTTGAAACGCCCGCGCAATTTGGCAAACTGACCGTAGTAAGACGGGGAACCCAGGCCACCGTGATAGCCGTTGGACCTATGCTCGCTCCAACGCTGGCAGCCGTCGAGGATATGGATGTAACCATGCTGTACTGCACCACTGTCGCCCCGTTCGATGGTGAAACGCTGCGCGAGGCCGGGCAGAGCAGCAATATCATTGTGGTGGAACCTTACTATGAGGGCGTGTTGGCGCGTGACATCTGCGCCGCTATGCAGCACACTCCCATCCGCCTTGAAAGCATCGGTGTACCCTATCGCATATTAGAGCGTTACGGCACGCCACAAGATCACGACGCCGCCATCGGGCTGACGCCGCAAGGAATACGGGCTAGAATTGCGAGGTTCTTGCAGGTCTGATCGAGCTGCTCAGATACCGGCGAAAGGTTGTCTGGATTGGATAAGACCGGCATCTTGCGAAAAATCGTCAAGGCAGGCAACTTTCACAATCTCGACAGCATAGCCCTCTTTCTTCCACTTGCCTATCCCTCTGGATAAGCTAACGTCTAAATCCAGGCGCGTGCGAGCTTCAACCATACCGGTAGAAGTGGTGGGAGTGTGTGCAGGGTGGGTAATACAATAGGTAACATAGTACTTCATGCTCTCCGCTTTCTTCGAACTCCAATCAATATACTACCCCGTGTGACATGAGTTCCTGGCGGTAGCACTATCGACAAGTCGAGAGGGTCAGGCTACGCGTATGTGGCGCAAATAGTTGGCAAGGTGGGCATTAAATGTCAGGCCATCGTACCACTCAGGATACAGAGTGTGAAGGGATTCATAGGCAAGCGTGATCACATGCTGAGCGAACAGATTCAAGTCCATAGCGCTTAGCAAGGCTCGCAACTCGCTGGACGTAGGCGGCTGCCAGGATACCAACGTTTCTTGCGCCGATCCAGAATCATCAATGGGCAGATGAGAACGGGTTTCGCTCTCTTCCAGCACGCGGGTATACCCTAATGCGCGGAGGGTATCCTCCGCCACACCTGGATAGTTCCCGTATGCGTTTTTACCCTCTACCCACTGATGAATGGTGCGATTGAGGTCCGTATCGCTAAGCGCCAGCAGATCCACCTGGACCTGTTTGACAAAGGTTCGGGATTGGCCGTTCATTTTCAACACAAAACCTTCTTGCTTGATTCCACGTTAGAATAGCGATACGAAAACCTGCTTAATGAGCGCGCCGGCGTCTCCGGCGCTGAGCCTCTGCTTTGCGTTTCCGCCGGTCTTGCGGACTTTCGAAATGCCTCCGACGCCGCGCCTCCGACAGAATGCCAGCTTCCTGCACTTTACGCTTGAACCGCTTGAGCACAAACTCAAAAGAATCGCCCGGATGCACCAAAATTTCTGTCACCAGAACTACCAGCGCGAGCGGCGGTTGTTATTGCTGCGGCCAGAGCCTTGTGACTGGTAGCAATCGCTGCAATAGACCGGCCGGTCTTCACGCGGCTGAAAAGGCACCTGGGCCTCTTTGCCACAGCTTGCGCACGTGGCGCTATACATTTGACGGGCTTCGCGATCGCCATAACCGCCGCCACTGCTGCGCCCGCCGCGATCACTATACCCGCCACCACCGGACTGCTTGCGAGCAGCGCGGCACTCAGGACAACGACTTGGTGCATTGGTCAATCCACGGCTCGCGTAAAATTCTTGTTCGCCAACCGTGAAAGTGAATTCCTGGTTGCAATCGCGACAATACAGGGTCTGGTCATTCATAGACATATGCCTTTCTCAACTCCAGGGCCGGCCCGATTGATTGATCGGATCTCTCTAGCCCCACAAACAGTCTGTATCGCGCAGCTTCCAATAGACATTCTACTCTGAGCAACAATACACCATACAGCATTCTCTAAGCATACCACATCTGTCTAGCCCCTTTTGAGACCATGAGACCAACTTTCCCAGGGCCCACGGATTGCGCAACGAGATGAGGATGTCTGATGAAACGGCCTGGTGAGGCAATGGAAAGAGGTACTGTCGCTGGTCAGTCAGAAACCATCCAGCTTGCGCCCACGCGATCAAAGCTGCCTCGCCAAACCAGGAGGGCGTTGAGGGAATGGATTGGGAAGAGGCCTGGATTCTGATAGGCGAAATTGTG
>DAHVFL010000337.1 GCA_027316975.1 Chloroflexota bacterium
GCGGCGAAATTTTGCTGAAATTTGGCGGCGCGGGCGATATCCTCTATTGTGATACCCGCCCCGATCCCGACCCGCACTTCTTCTTTGACTACCACGACATACCCGGCCTGACACTTATCAATGGCTGTATGGCTTCAAGCGGCTCGCTGGTCAAATGGTTCTCAAACCAACTGGCGGACGGCACATCTCCGCACCTTCTCGACCTCGAAGCGCAGGCCATCGAGCCGGGAGCAGGCGGCGTCATCGCGCTGCCCTATTTCCTGGGAGAGAAAACGCCCATCTTCGATCCCGCGGCCAGGGGCGTTTTCGCCGGGGTCATGCTGCATCACACGCGCGCTCATCTCTATCGCGCCATCCTCGAAGCGGTCTGTTATGGTTTCGCGCACCACCTCGCCCTCTTGCGCGAGGCAGGTCGCACCGTGCGCCGCGTCGTAGCGGCAGACGGTGGTAGCCGCAGCGCCCTGTGGATGCAGATAGCCGCCGATGTGCTGGACCTCCCCGTGCAGGTTATAGCGGGCGAAGCCGCGTCCGCCCTGGGAACCGCCTACGTCGCAGCCATGGGTATTGGTATGTTTGACGACTGGGGCGATATCGCGCGTTTCATCTCGCAAGGTCCAATCTATTCCCCACAAAGCGCCGTTGTCCCGCGCTACCGTAAAGGCTTTGAGTTGTATCGCGAACTCTATGCGCGTTTGCAATCCTATTTGCCCGAACTGGGACAGCTCGAATCATAAGGAGGAACACACATGTTACTTACAGGTTTACATGGATTTATTACAGGAGCAGGTACCGGCATAGGGCGTGCCATCGCCCTTGAAATGGTGCGTGAAGGGGCCGACCTTGCCATCACCGATCTCGATCTCGCCTCCGCCCGGAAGGTAGCCGGTGAGGCTCAGGCGCTGCGAACGGATGCGCGCGTGTGGGCCGGTCAACTCGACGTGCGCGACGCTGTCAACGTGACAGCGCGGGTCGCGGAAGCGGCGAACTATCTGGGGAGCCTCGAACTGGCGGTAAACAATGCCGGCGTTTCTTCTATGAAGCGCGTGGTAGACCTGGACGAGGCCGATTGGGACTTCAACATGGATATCAACGCCAAAGGCATTTTTCTCTGCTGCCAGGCCGAGGTGCGCTACTTTCTGCGCCAGGGACAACCCGGTACCATGCGCAGCATCGTCAATACCGCGTCGATGGCCGGCAAGAAGGCCGCGGCGCTGCTGGCCCATTATTCGGCATCCAAGTTCGCCGTGATCGGTTTCACACAGGCGCTGGCCCTCGAAACGGCGGCTGATGGCATTCGCGTCAATGCCGTCTGCCCCGGCTACGTGCGTACCTCGATGCAGGAACGCGAAGTCATCTGGGAAGCCAACCTGCGTGGCATGACCCCCGACGAGGTGCGCCAGGACTACCTGCGCGCTATCCCCCTGGGCCGCCTGGAAGAACCAGAAGATGTGGCGCGCGTCGTCGTCTTCCTGCTCAGTGACCGCGCCGCCTACATGACCGGCCAGGCCATCAACGTCACCGGCGGCTCGATCATGTTCTAATTGTTCCGCACTGATGAAAATTACCAACCAAAATCGGCAAGGTGTCATTCTGAGCGCAGCTCGGCAAGGTGTCATTCTGAGCGCAGCGAAGAATCTCTGGGTGGCAGGCGAGATTCTTCGCTGCGCTCAGAATGACAGACCACTACCGATCTTGGTCGGTCAAATTCAGTAGGGACGCTTGCGTCGCACTCGTCCTGGAGAAGTGAACAAGGATTGAATCAGGAGCAATTACAATGAAACATCGCACAACCATCTTTTTCGCCACCGATATCCACGGCTCCGAACGTTGTTTTAACAAGTTCATCAATGCCGCTAAATTTTTTTCCGCCACCATCTTGATTCTTGGCGGCGATATCACCGGTAAAGCTCTTGTGCCACTTGTGCGTAAAACAGGCTCTGCCACCTATACGGCGCAGTTCCTCGGCCAGGATGCCACGCTCGAAACGCAAGAAGAGATCGCCGCCTTTGAACGCCAGGTGCGCCAGGGCGGCGCCTATCCCTTTCGCACCACCCTGGAAGAATTGATCGCCATGGAGTCGGAGCGCGCCCTGGTCGACAAGCTCTTGACGCGCCTGATGGTCGAGAGCGTGCAGCGCTGGTGCGAAATCGCCGCAGAACGCCTGCGCGGCAGCGGCGTGCGCTGCTATATCGACGCGGGCAACGACGACGAACCGGAGATCGTTGCAACCCTCCAGCAGGCTTCGTATGTCGAGATGCCCGAAGGCCGCGTGATAATGATCGACGATGAACACGAAATGCTCAGTTCAGGTTTTGCCAACACCACGCCCTGGCACGCGCCGCGTGACATCCCGGAACAAGAACTCGCCGCCTTCATCGAGAGCATGGCAGGCCAGTTGCAAGCGCCTGAACGCGCCATTTTCAATATCCATGTGCCTCCCTATGCCTCTGGCCTCGATATCGCCCCGCTCTTGAGCGACGACCTGAAACCGGTCGTGGTCGCGGGTGAAATCGCCACCGGGCCAGTGGGCAGCAAGGCCGTGCGCGCCGCCATCGAACGCTATCAGCCCCTCGTTTCCCTGCACGGCCATATCCACGAATCGCGCGCCGTCAACAAGATTGGTCGCACCACCAGTATCAACCCGGGCAGCGAATATGGTGACGGCAACCTGCGCGGCGCGCTGGTCAACCTGAAAGGCAACAAACTAATAAGCTACCAACTCGTCAACGGATAGCCCATGCTTATAGTGCGCTGAACGCGCTGAGCAGTTTGGCCCCATCGGGCGTACCCAGGCCGGTACATGCATCCCAGCCTGGTCCCGCGGCATAGCCGCCATTGTTGCCGCTGGTCACATCTCGCAGGGCGTTAGCCTGCATGAGTTTGGCGTAGTTCTGGTAGAGAACGGGATTGAGATACCCGGCCGGTTTGCCACGCTGCTGGTTGATCAACGCGATCAGCCCTGCCCACAGGGGCGCAACGGCGCTGGTACCCCCAAACACCACGTCTTGCCCATCGACGCGAATCTGGTATCCCGTTTGTGGGTCTGCATCCCCGGCCACATCTGGCACACCGCGCCCTACACGCTTGTCATTGATCGAGGGAGGGATATTCGCGTTCGCCTGCCACGTTGGGAGGCCGAAGACATCACTGATGCCGCCACCTGTGGCTGAACTTGTGCTTTCGTTCCATACCACTTCGCTGCTTACCGTGTTGTTGGCCGCCTCCAGTCGCGTACCGCCACAGGCCAGCGCATACGTGCTGCTGGCGGGAAAGTCAACGTGGGCTTTCCCATCTGTCACACCATCCGACGAGCCATTGTCACCGGAGGCGCAGCAGACAGTAATGCCAAGCGCGACAGCAGCCTGGAATGCCTGGTCCATAGCTTGCATTGCCTGGGCCGTCCAGCTCGATTCAGGGCCACCCCAGCTTATGGAGATCACGGTTGGATTGTTGGTGGTCTCATGCGTGGCCTGTGTAATAGCATCCAGGAAGCCTTGATCGGTATTTGGCGCAAAGTAGACAGCGATTTTTGCGCCCGGCGCGATGGCACCTGCTATCTCAATATCCAGGTCGACCTCGCCATCCGCGCTATTAGGAGTGCCGACTGGCGTATTTTGCCCGCCATCTACAGAGACGCTTGTCACTACAGGCAGAGCAATGCCCAACTTTTGAAAGTACGCCTGCAGATCGCTAGTTACGTAGCCGCCTCCCAGTTCGATGAGGGCGATACACTGACCACTTCCATTATTACTGGTCGGAAAATCATAGAGAGTGGCAAGTTGTAGTGGAGTATAGGACGTAGTAGCGGCATTGGCATGCATAGTCCCCGGCGTTCGCTCATAGCGCTGCAAGTGCGGCCGCGCCTGTGGGCGATTATCCAGGCCAAAAACACCCACGACGATTGAAGCGAGTTCCTCCGGGATATGCAAAGGCCCGGTGCGTCCCCGGTAACTGCCACCAGGATGCTCATACGTTTGCAGTTCGGTCGCGAACGCCGCGCTCAACGCCGCTGCCGAACCCGACAGCGCCATGCGCCGTCGAACCCGGTCAGTCGATACAACTGTCAGATTATGCGCAGTCGCAAACTGCTCGACCTTCGCCACGTCTTCTGGAGCCGCGCTCTGTGTCGCGTTATACTCTTCCCTGCTAAGAGGTGAACGCTTCTTCTCCGCCTGTTCGTTGATCGTATCGGCCAGATTGCCTGTCACCGGAGGTCTCAGGTAAACCGTTACCTCAATACGTTCATTAGGATCGACCGGGCCAACGGGACGTGCTCCGGGCAGAGGCTCCCGCTCGCTTCCCGCAAGTTGCTTATATCCCTTTGGTGATGTGTCTGTCATACTCTGCTCCTTTTCTCATCTTTCAGACTAAAATCAACGTACTTTATGCTGGGTCAGATCGAGGGTAAACGAGTCGACCAGTTGCGCCGGAGCGCTCCACGACTCCTGGGGGCGTGGCACCGAGTAGTACTCGCCTTTGAGCGCCTGCGCGGTGACTTCCATACGCATGTATCCATGCCGGTTATCAAGGTAACTCTCCAATGTGACACCCGTATCAGGGGCGGGCATCGGATAGGGTGTCTGTATCGGTTGCCCTTGCGGCTTCATCATGTAATGCAGGTTCCAGTAGCCTCCCGCGCCAGCAACGATATAAGGAACATCGCGGCCATTGAGCGAGCGCGTGAAACGCTGGTAGTTGTGAACGTGGCCCGCGAACACGGCGTCAGGCACGCGGTTCGTCTGCTGGATGGCAGCATCGAGTAACTGCCCCATATATTTACTCCCGCTATGGTAGATATCCGCGGAGTAGATCGGATGGTGCATAGCCACGATCAATGCCTTGTTCTGTGGCGCGTTTGTTAATTCTGACGCCAGCCAGGCCGTCTGGGTTGCGTCAACATATCCACCTTCAGGCACATTCGTATACAAGCCGGTAAACGTGATAAACGGCGTTTCCAGTGTCCAATAGACATTGGGCTGCGTCATCGCGTCACGACCAGAGTCACCGGATTCCGTTGTTAGACGCGGGGTGGTAGCGCAGAAGTTCTCGACGTAAGCAGCCAGCGATGGCACCGAAGTGTCTATCAAATCACCGTCATGATTGCCTGGGATGCCCAGAATCGGCGCCTTGTATTGCATATTTGGCTCGTAGAACTGGGAATAATACTCGCTTGCCTGCCCGTAATAATAGACGACATCGCCAAGATGGTAAAAGAAAGCTGGCCGGGCGGTCGCGTCGGTCACATTAAGGTCAGCATCCATGTGCTGCATCACGATTTCCTGCGACTGTGGAGCTTTGACACCGCCCGTATCGCCCACAATGTGAAATACGAGTTTGCCCG
>DAHVFL010000338.1 GCA_027316975.1 Chloroflexota bacterium
GTGATGGCGCGCGCGTCGTTTTGCTGGATGCTTCGACGCAGAGGCTGGCCGGAGGCATCGAGTATGACCATGGCAGGCACCATGCCGGAGACGCCGATGGCCTCAATGGATGCAGCAGGAATGACCATGAGCAACTGGCGTATGGCCTCGAGGGTGGTTGTCCACCAGCGCTCCGGGTCTTCTTCCGCCCAACCGGAATGCAGGGAGAACAACTCGTGGGGCAGTTCAGCCTGCGCCACAATGCCCTGCTCGCGTTCTAACGCGATGGCTTTCAAGGCGGTTGTACCGACATCGATACCAAGTACGTAGCGAGAGGTCATGAGCGCGGCCCCACCAGGGCGCGGGCGGCGTACACTTCGTCCATGAAAAGGCGCACGCGCCCGGCATCGACGGGGTTCCAGGTGTAGCCATCCTGTTTGAGTCCGGTACCAACGATGACGCCATCGGCTACTGCCAGCGTAGCGCGCACGGTCTCAACTTTCACGCCGGTATTGGCAAGGACGGGTGTACTGGGTACCTCGGCTTGCGCTTCGCGGATATGGTCGAGGTCGGCTTCCGCGCCCGCCATGGCACCCGAAATTAGAATGGCATCGGCCAGGGAGGAAACGACGACACTATGCGCCAGCGCGCCAATAGGACGCGGCGAGACGGGGCGCGCAAATTCCGGCTCGATATTGAAGAAGAGACGCACGTTTTCCGCGCCAATTTGACGGCGATAATCCAGGGCGGCGGCGGCATCTGGCTGCCATAAGCCCATATCGCTGTCATAAACGCCTGTGAAGACCTCACGCACAAAACTGGCGCGCACGGCCTGCGCCACAGCGAGAGCAGCCATGGGATCCCACAGCATATCAACACCGTAGGGCAGGCGAATGTGCGGGCGCAATTCGCCGATGACGGCAGCCATAGCCGCAACGGGCGCGCGGTCTATGCGAAACGAGTAAGGGCGGTCTCCCTCGTTACAAAAGAGCAGGCCATCCACGCCGCCGTCCTGCAAAATATCCAGGTCGCGGCGCAGCGCATCCACCATCGCGGCCATGCCTCCCCTGCTCTCATACAGAGGGCGTCCGGGAAGAGGCAGCAGGTGCATCATGGCAATCACCGGTCTGGCACACCCAAAGAGCGTTTCTAGCAACGAACGGTTTGCGTGATTCTGGTGATCATTTCCAATGGCATCGGACATATGAAGTCTCCCTGATAATTCGAACTAGTTATGCAGCACAGTCCTGATAGTTTTTGACGACCGAATACGGTAATGATACCCATTGCGTTCCCGTTGTCCTGACGACCTGTGACACCCGAAAAGGGGAATGGGACGCAAGCGTCCCTGGCGTCCTGTAGGGACAAGGGGCGGGGGAGGGTGGATGCGGGGGCCTTGTGCTTGTCCTCGTCGGAGGGCGACCATCCCACCTCACGGAACCCCAACGAAACAGGCTGCCACCAGGACAAGCACAAGGCCCCCGCCCATCCCCACATCCACCCCTTGTCCCTACAGGACGAGGGCGACCCCTTCATTACCCCATTCGATTGTCAAAAAACATCAGGACGGAGGCGGACGTTTCCACTCATTATCCTTACTCTGGTGGGATTTCCTGGAATGCTGCCTTGAGCTGGATGCCCTGTTGAGCGCGCACGATGCGCACAATGATGTAATATATCACTCCTACAATGGGAACGGCAAAAGCTTCGATGAGGGGTTTTACACCTATCTTGCCGAAGGCGGTGGTTGTGAAAGCTACGTAGAGCACGAAGGCCCAGCTTACTAGCATGATGACGCCTACAATGGTCATGACGGGAATGCCGGCGAAGCGCGCGCGCACCATCTTAGGAGCGGCGTCGAAGAGCGAGCGGCGCGTGTAAGGCATCACGATGGCGGCAAGCGCGACCATGATGAAAGCGACGGCCATGACCGCGATCACATTGAGCAGCAGCGCGCCCAGGTTCTGGTAGATGTTGAGGTAGTTCAGGAACTCTACCCAGACGGCTACGATAACGGTAGCGATGACAGGAGTGTGCAGGCGCTCATTGATACCGGCAACGCCTTCGGGGGCCAGGCGATCAAAGGACCAGGCAAACAGGTTGCGCGTGGCGATCAAGAAGCCGGTGGGAGTCCACCATAGCACCGAGAGGACGAAACAGGCAGCCACAAAGACTTGCAGGAAGCCGGGGATGGACAGGAATTTCACCAGCGTGGGCAGGTAGGGCGCGAAGCCCAGCGACGAGGTATTGAAGCCGAGATAGGCGATGGAGGCGAAATTCGAGACGCCGTAGGTGTTGTATACCAGTAGCGAGGCCAGTACGTACAGCACGGCGCTAATGACCAGCGCGCCGATGATCGAGATGGTGGCAGTGCGGCGCACGTTTTTGATCTCGCCGGCGAAGTAGCCTGTCCACTGGAAGCCGGTGAAAACCTGGAAGGCGTAGATCATGGCGAAAATGGTGCCGGCCCAGTCGAGCGCGCCGCCTGCTGTGAAACCGGCCTTGCTCGCCGCGCTCGTCACCTGGGCGATGGAGGTGCCGCTATGCGCATTGAAGTTGGCAACGAAGCCATCGTGGCCTGTGATTGCCAGGCCGATCAGCCAGACGATCATGCCGATCCAGACCACCGCGAAGGTGTAGGCCATGTAACGCGCAACGCGCTTTGTTCCGAGCGTCATCAAGGCGGCGAAGACGATGGTACATACGGTAGCGATCAGGAATTGCTGCAACTGGTTGGGCACCCATGTGAAACCCGCCACGTACCCCAGGCCGGGCAGCAGCAGGGTCAACATGGTGGTGAAGTTGAAAGAAATCCAGGTGGTAAAGACGAAGGTAAGTGACAGGTTCGTAATGAAGCCAACGCCTGGCCCCAGGATGCGACTCACCCACACATAATCGCCGCCGGAACGCGGCATGGCAACGGTGAAGAACAGGTAGACCATGCCAAAGCATAAGACCAGCGGAATGGAAAGTAAAAATGAGACCAGCACATTGGCATTAGGCCAGAAGGTGGGCGCGAACGAAAACACCTGCGTGATGCCAACCGGAATGAGCACTGCTGAGAATACCAGGTTGAAGGCATCAAATGGCGAAAGCTCGCGCACCAGGCCGGTCGCGTTACGCACAAAGACTGTGGTTGAACCTTGCGGGTTTGAATCACTGATAGTAGACATACTACCCTCCTTTTATGAAATGAGGCTCTTCATTATTTCAGGCACTGTGTAGGGACGCGATTTATCGCGTCCTTCACCTCGCGTCCGCCAACGACGCACAAGGTTTGGTGCGGACGCGATAAATCGCGTCCCTACAAATGCGAGAAAACGCTTTACTCTGGTGGTAGCTCGCTGTAGATCAGGTCAAGGTTGATGCCTTGCCTGGCTCTTACGAAACGCGCTGTGTAGAAGATTACGAGGCCGATTACGATCAACGAAGCCATAAAGATGAAGCCGGGCAACGGCCCCAGTCGCGCGGTGTTAATGCCAAGCTGCTGGTACGAGAGCACCAGGTATGCCAGGCCGCTGATTACCAGTATGGAGAGAACGGAGACGACAGGCAGCAGGGGGATGCCGCCGATGCGCACGTTGGCGGGCGAGTTCCTGTACAGGTCGGGACGGCGGAATGGGAAGGCCAGGGCTGCCACGCTCACACAGAGGATCGTAACCACGCCGGCCAGTACACCCATGGAGAGCAGCGTGGCAAAGGAACTGGAGAGTACCGACCATGCCAGGATGCCAGCGACGATGATCGAAGCCACGATGATGGCAGGAATGGGGGCGTGGGTACGCTCGCTCACTTCGGAAAGCTTGCCGGGCAGGATGCGGTCAAACGACCAGGCGAAGATGGTACGCACCGGCATAAAGGTATTGGGGAACATGGCCGGCAGGTTCCAGAAGATGAAACTAATGGCGATGAGCAGGGCGAAGAAGCCGTTGTTGGCGGCGATACTTGCCATCAGGTTGTAGTAGGGCTGCACCGGCAGCAGATAACCAGGCGTGCCAGCCAGCGCATTGACGCTGGCGATGAATTGCTCACTCGCGCTACGATACAGGAGCAGCACGCCGATAATCATGAAGACAGTGTCCCACACCAGCGCGCCGAGCATGACGGAAAGCTGGCGGCGCAGCTTACCAGCCGATTTGAGTTCTCCCGCGATGTAGACCGACCACCAGTTCCACATCATGAAGGTCATGATGATGGCGACAACCGGCAGGGTGGAGGAGAATTGATGTCCGCCGGTGAAGGTGAAGCCAATCTTCGTCGCGGCGGCCTGGATGGACTGAAAGGAATTGGCACTGTTCGTAAAGGGCCGGGCGAACGTGTTGAAATTGGCGGTGAAGTTGCTGTTCGAGCTAATCAGCAGCGCGATAAAGGCCAGGAATGTGCCCAGGCTGGCGATAATCCAGCACAGGTTTTGCACGCGGAACGATGATTTCGTGCCGGACGACATGGCGATCGCCAGGATGATAATTAACAGCAGGCCCAGGCCAAATGTCCACCACTGTCCTGTAGCATCGCTGCCACTGACTGCATTGCCGGCATTGATAAGCCCGCTGTTGTTGGTAACGGCTCCAAGCACGGCCAGGGCAGGGCCAAGCGCCAGCACCGCGAAAGAACGCGCCCAGAATGCCGCGCCGATGAGGGCCGAGATGGCGGCGGAGAAATTGCTGAACACGGCCACCGCGGGATGCAGGATACGGCTGATCCAGACGTAGTCACCGCCGGTGCGGGGCATGGCCGATGCCATCATCGACATCATGATGCACACGGGGATGTTGACCGCGAAGGCGATCAGCAAGGCCACCACCAGGTCCGCGCCGGGGAATAGTCCCAGGGCGTATAATATGCCGAAGGCCAGGGTAGCGCCAACGGGGGCCGAGAAGACCGCGTTGAAAATAATAGCATCCATTACAGATGCTTCGCGGACGAGGCCCGATGATTGGCGCACATAGAGGGACGAGGATGAAGTTGAAGAAGACTCTGATTGCATGTCCAACTCCTTCGCCTGTTGCCAGGCAAATACAGTACGTTAGTCGAACGAATAGAGGAGATAAATCTTGACATACAACGATTTATTAGCTAGAGTATACAACAAAGAACATTTCTTGTCAATGAAAGCGTGTGATAGTTTGTTGTATGTTGTCGCGGTAGCTCTGATGAAATTTACCGACCAGAATCGACCTTCTGTTGTCACCCTGAGCGAAGCGAAGGGTCTCGCTTGCCGGGGCGAGAGACTTCGCGGCGCAGATCCTTCGCTTCGCTCAGGATGACAGGTGAAGCTCAGGATGACAGGTGAAGCTCAGGATGACAGGTGAAGCTCAGGATGACAGGTGAAGCTCAGGATGACAGGTGAAGCTCAG
>DAHVFL010000339.1 GCA_027316975.1 Chloroflexota bacterium
CCGTTACTCTGCGCACGATGGCGGCAAACTCTGGCCCGCGATGGTTAATCATGGGGTTGGTCATGGCCTGCAAGACTTCTTGCGGCACTGGCACTGGCCCAGGGATACGCAAATTTTGCCTTGGGATGGGCAGGCGAGGCTCAACTTGCGGAACAGGTATGGCTTTGCGCTCTCGAATAGTCATCTTCTACTCCATCTATACCGGCAAAACAGGCCGGTGATGCTTTAATAAACGGACTCCATTCCAAAAAGATGCGGCGGATAACGGCTGCGTTATCCGCCGCGTTGCTGATAACTCTACAAACAAAGTATAGCACACGGGGAGGTGATGTCAAACACATGCTGACGTGTAGGTTGCCTCACATCCCTGGCACATTCAGCACATAGACCTCGATCTGTTTAGGGTCCGAGGGCAAAGTTGACTCATTTACACCGGTGAGTTGGATCGAGGTTTGACGCACGCCGCTTTGTCTCAGGAGTACAGATTGCGCGTCCTGTTGGGTCTTGCCAACGACAAGCCTGCGCAATATGTTTAACTGCGTTGCATTGAACTGGTAGACCCAGACGCCCTGTGTCAGGACGGTCAGGGTGATGACATTCTGCGCGTCCGCCATTGCTTGCTGGATTGTGGTAACAATGTGACCCACCGGTGCGTAAGCTGTACCGGGATGCAATGCCGGGTCAGTCGTCAGCAGGTTTTCGGCCAGTCTGTACGCGCCGCGCTGGTCAAATACTTCTCCCATACAATAGACCGACGCGCTCACTGTCACCGTATCGACTTTATCACCGGCGGCTTGATCGCTGCTGATGAGAGGTACGCATCGAGGAGAGGCGACCAGTTGTTCACCCGGCTGAATCTGCTTCACCAGGTCGGCCTGGGTTTTTATGGTGAGGGAAGCAGCCAGCGTGGCTGCGGTTCCATCTATATCGCTTTGCTCGACATACCTGGAGGTCCGTGCGTCCACACCGCCAGCAAAGGGTGTCAGATTGCTGACCAGGACTGCGGGAGTGCCACAGCAGGTAACTGCATTGAGATCGTTTGCCGGTATATTGCCACTTGAGCCTGCGTTCACCGCGTGGGCAGGCACGGTGATCTGACCCGTTGCGGGGAGAACGCTAGCCGGTACCGTCACACTGGCATCGTTGACGACTGGTACGCCGCTTGCTCCTGGAAAGACAGTCCCTGTTGGAATAGTTTTCGGCGCGGGGGAGGTATTATAGAACGTCAGCATACCAGTCGCCTGCGTTGCTGGAGTATGCGCCACTCCACTTGCGTTGACGGTCTTTTGCTGTGTTTGGGATGTCGCGAACAAGACTCGCGCTTGCACCTGCGTTTGAGCGGCATCCGGTGTGCCAACGACGGCAGTGATCGTATACGTATTTTTCAGCTCTTTGCTCGCAGGAGTAATCGTGACGGTAGCCTTTGGCACAAAAATGAGATTCAGCAGGGGTTGGTACACCAGAAAACCCGGCAGGAGGACGAGCAAAACAATGAGGAGAACAACCCACCAGCGACGAAGGCGCGGCGCACCGCCAGCAGCTGCCATAGTTCCTGATCTGGCAGGAACTGCCGCGCTTGCTGGCACTGGATAATTCGATATGGGTTGCGCGCGCGGCGGAGGGGGTATCAGGATGATTTGTTCCTCGTCATTTTCCGCCGGGTGAGGGACGGCTGGTTCCGCAAGAGCAGGCTCAGGTGCGTTCTCCTGCCGCGTACTCTCAGAGTCCTCTCCCTGTGGAGAGGCCAGTGGAAACACTTGCATCCGATCATCCTCATCGTCTGCCGGGGTGAATGGTGCCTGATCTCTTCCCTGCTGGCCACTCTCGCCGGTTGGCGGTGCAGGTGAAGGCAGCGTATCCGTTTGCCCGTCCTCCTGGAGCGACTGCGCGAAAGCCTCCAGGTCTGGATATACAGGGAAACGTCGCTGGCGCGCCAGTTCAGCAGGAGTTGATCCTTTAGGAGCGATAATCACCAGTTGTGCATACAAATCGCCTCTCATTCCTCTTAGCCCGTCAAAATCGGTAGATCGGCTCAGCGCTTTATTGTCGGTTTTCGCTGGCAAGACAAGTACGATGTGCTTGCGTCCACGTTTATCCTGCCTCAAAATCGCTTCAAGAATGCTCTGTCGAGCGTCATCTGAGGAGACGTAAATAATGCCCGTATCAGCGTTCGGGGGATTGTTGGTACCAGGAAGATCAGCGCCGTCACTCTGTCGCATACTCTATCCTTCTGTAACTCTGAGAATAACGTCTCATTTCTGAGAGCGGTGTCTAGATGCTGACAGTGATATTTTACACGAAACGAGAGAAATGGCAAGGGGAATCTGGCCTGTTACTCTAAACAATGCAACTTGACGAAGTTGGTGCGCGCCTGGCTTGCAATAGGTAAGCCGCCCATAATCACCACGTACTCACCAGGGTGTGCCAGACCGTCTTCTAGCAGGCACTTTTCGACCAGCGCGATCAGGTTCTCTGTTGTGCCCTGCATACTGATGAGGTGGGGCCATACGCCCCACCAGAGCGCGAGTTGATGATAGACGTGCTCGGAGGGAGTATAGGCTAGAATGGGGACGCGGGGGCGATCATTTGAGATGAGGCGAGCCGAGTTGCCTGACCGTGTGAAGACGACGATGTTTTGCACATGCGTATCTTCCGACAAGGCGCGGGCGGCATGGCTGACCGCTTGCGCGAGGGAGCGATGCTGGTGGATGGGGTGAACGGCTGCGTGATAGTTGGCCTCTGTCTCGATTGCGATGCGCGCCATCATCGAAACAGCCTGGATGGGGAAGGCTCCCACCGATGTCTCGGCGCTAAGCATGACAGCATCGGTTCCTTCGAGGATAGCAGTGGATACGTCGCTTACCTCGGCCCGCGTTGGTCGAGGATTGGTTATCATCGACTCGAGCATCTGTGTAGCTGTGATGACCGGTAGACCCAGCTCGTTACATTTGCTGATGATACGCTTCTGGATGAGGGGTACTTTCTCCGGTGGCATTTCAACGCCCAGATCGCCGCGCGCTACCATTACACCGTCTGTCACGGCCAGGATGGCGTCGAGGTGTTCAACCGCTTCGGGCTTCTCTATTTTGACGATGAGGGGAATGTCCCGGTTATCTTCTTCGCCATATATCCCTGTTATATATTGCCGGATAAGCTGTTTGGCTTCACGCGCATCTTCTGGTTTGCGCACAAAGCTCAGCGCGACATAATCGACGCCCTGCGCGACACCGAAGCGTAGATCATCGCGATCCTTCGCGGTCAACGCGGGAGAACTGACGGCGACGCCGGGCAAATTGATGCCCTTGTGTTCTCCAAGCTCGCCGCCATATACCACTTCGCATTGCACATCGGTTGCGTTTGTGTCAAGGACGCGCAATTCGAGCAGACCATCGTCAAGCAAGATACGGTCTCCTGCTTTTACATCTTGCGGCAGCGGCTTGTAGATGGTGGAGAGAATGTGCGCATTGCCTGCCACATCGCGTGTGGTGATAATGATGTGCGAGCCTTCAATGAGTGTGATGGGTTTGCCATCCTGAAGCGTGCCGGTGCGTATCTTCGGCCCCTGCAAGTCCTGCAAAATAGCCACCGCGCATCCCAGGCGAGCGGAGATGGTTCGCACGCGTGTGATGACTTGCTCATGTTCCGCGTGCGTACCATGTGAAAAGTTCAGACGCGCAACGTTCATGCCAGCGCGCATGAGTTGTTCAAGACGCTCCTCACTGCTGGTCGCGGGGCCGATCGTACAAACAATTTTCGTATGGCGCATGGACTGATTCCTCTACACGTTTTTTGGGGGCCAGGGATTTCATCATGATAGCTTTACGTGCGCTATTTGAAGTTATCCTTTGGTGGCGATGATTTGCAACCACAGGCGAGGTACCTCGGCCATGTCAAGTTCCTGGCCTGTCTGATAAACCGTTGCGCCAAGCGCCATCGCGCCAAGCGTCAAATTGACTCCCGGCAAGGCACCCTCGATGAAAAGCCAGTAGTGACCGAGATCTCGTAATCCATCCAGTGACATCATCACATACTCCTGGATGGCTTGTACGTGGCTAAATCCATGCTCTAGTAGCAGGCTGCTATACTCGTCGGGTGTGAGTAAATGCATCGCTGTCTTTTTAACCTCGCGTGATGCAAGAGCTTCTGGATGCTCTTTGCGCAGCCAACCGGCGGCGCGGCGTATCCATAAACGACCAAAGCGCGTCGTCTCTGCGGGGCTGGTGCCGTTGTAGAAGGCGCTATTACAGGCAAAGACGCCACCAGGAGCAAGAATAGCAGCTATGTGTTGAAAAGCTGTATGTTTGTCGGGGACGAGGTGGATGGCGTTACAGAAGAAAATAGCATCGGCATCATGGACAAGCGCGGGAAGATCGGTGGTTTCACCCTGGAAAAAATCGGCTTGCGCTCCCATCTCTTCCATGCCCTTGCGGGCGTGGACAAGCGCTTCGGCTGAAGGATCAACGCCGATAATACGCGCCTGCCGTCCCTGCGCAGCTATTTCTTCGGCAATCAGACGGGTGACTGCGCCGGTTCCACAGGCCATATCTACGACTGTCAGTGGTACGTTATCGGAACGTGTGGTAAGCCGGGCGAGGGCTTGTTGGACCAGCGAACGATTGATTGTTGTATAAAATAGGTGTGCTGCAAATGGCTCAAAGGTAAATTGTCTGGTCTCTTCAGTTTCATACAACCCCATTGATGATTTCTCCTTTACCAGTGCCAGCCATTCTACTTTGCGAGGTGTATTCAGCCAGCATTCTATCGCGTCCGAAAAATTATATGTCATATTTGAAAAAAATGCTATCTCAATGGGAACAAGTAGAAGTATTGTATTGTTTTCGTCAGTGAAAGGATGATAGTAGTAAATAGAAGCATCCTTGAAGCGTGAAAAGGAGTGATACCGGTTCATTGTAAACTGTCTGAACTAATTCAATGCAAACGAAACAAAAAGGAAACATGATGAGTGATTTAAAGAACATGCCTGAGAGTTATTGGAAAGAGAAATTGACCCCGCAGCAATACCACGTCTTGCGCGAGAAGGGAACGGAGCGAGCATTTACCGGCGCGTTGTACAATAATCACGCCAAAGGTGTGTACCAGTGCGCGGCCTGCGGGCAAGATTTGTTCTCGTCCGATGCCAGGTTTGAATCCGGTTCGGGATGGCCGAGCTTTGATGATCCTGTGAATCTGGAGCATGTCGATCTGCATGAAGACCGCTCATTCTTCATGAAGCGGGTCGAAGTCACCTGTAAAAATTGTGGCTCGCATCTCGGCCATGTGTTTGAGGATGGCCCCAGGGAGACCACTGGTTTGCGCTATTG
>DAHVFL010000033.1 GCA_027316975.1 Chloroflexota bacterium
ATTCTTCGCTGCGCTCAGAATGACAGGCCAGCAAGCTGTCATTCTGAGCGCCACGGAGATTCTTCGCTGCGCTCAGAATGACAGGCCAGCAAGCTGTCATTCTGAGCGCCACGGAGATTCTTCGCTGTGCTCAGAATGACAGGCCAGCAAGCTGTCATTCTGAGCGCAGCGAAGAATCTCCCGTCACTGGTGGATAATCGCCAGGCAAACAGGGGATTTATTTCACTGCTCGCAATACGACCACAGGCATCATAAACCCGCCCATGTCGCGCCTCTGTTCGATTTGAAAACCCGCCTCGCTAACCGTTTTTTCGGTGTTGCGGTTCCAGTGGCAGTTGCCTGCCACCAACTTTGTAATCGGAGTGATGATAGTCTGCAAGGTCGCAGCAATAGCGCCGCGCGCCCTCACGTGTTCCACCATCAGCAGCGAGCCTCCCGGCTTAAGCACGCGCCGCACTTCGCTCAGGCCGCGCCCTGGATCGCCAACAGAGCAAAATACCAGCGTGACAACGGCGCTATCGAAACTTTCGTCCGCGAAAGGCAGGTTCTCTACCGGAGCTTGCGTAAGATTGACCGGCACCCGCGCCTGCGCCGCTCTTTCACGGGCAAAACGCAGCATGGCGCTGTCAGGCTCTATCGCTTCCACGCGCTCGACCCTGCCTGGGTCATAGAAAGCGAAATTGAGTCCATTGCCCGCTCCAATTTCCAGCACCACACCGCGCGCCTGATCGATTACTTCCTTGCGCAGGGGATTCATAAAGCTCTGTTCCCCACTGCTGCGTGACATGCGCTCGTAAAAGCTGGCAAAGAAACGGCGCGAGGTATGCCCATCTTTTGCGGCTGTGGGAGTGTCAGTATGCTGGCTCATGTTCGATTAGTCTCGCTTTCTATATGTTATGGTATGGATAGTATATTTGGCAGCCAGGACGACCGCAAGGGTCGCCCGTACCCTACACGAATCAGATACACAGCCAGGGCGACCGCAAGGGTCGCCCGTACCCTACACGAATCAGATACCACAGCCAGGGCGACCGCAAGGGTCGCCCGTACCCTACACGAATCAGATACACAGCCAGGGCGACCGCAAGGGTCGCCCGTACCCTACACGAATCAGATACCCTGTCGTATAGGGTACGGGCGGCGGCTCTGCCCCCGCCCTGGACCCCCGTTGGTGTTGGAACCTGTTATCTGTCGCATATTGCGCAACTTCACTTTGTCCATTACAATAGTGTCGAACCGATCTACTACAAAACCTGAAAGATGTGTTGAGTCAATGTCGCGTATACCACCGGTTGAAGATGTACCGTTTCCCCAGGACGAATCGCTGCCCTTTGCCAGCATGTCCGCGCTGTTTCGCACCATGGGGCATCGCCCTGAACTGATGCAGCAGAGTATGCAATTGTTGCAAACGGCCATGCGCGGCGGCACGGTTGATCCACGCTTGAAGGAATTGCTGGCCGTGCGCGTTTCGCAGGTCAACCACTGCTTCTACTGAATGGCGGCGCACACTGCTTTGGCAAAGCAGTTCGGGGTCACGGAAGAGCTGCTTGACGCGCTCTACCATATCGATACGCATAGCTCCCTGTTTACAGGCAGCGAACTGGCGGCGCTGCGCTTTGCCGAGATTATGACAACCGGCGCGCGCGACGTGGACGAATCATTGTGGGACGAATTGCAGGCACACTTCGACGACGGCGAAATTGTGGAGATCGCGACCGTCATTGGCCTGTTCAACTTCTTCAATCGTTACGCCGACTCGCTCCAGTTGAACCCGCCGCCACAGGGACCCACCAACAAAATTTAATACACAACCGCCGCTGTCATCCTGAGCGCAGCGAAGGATCCCGGTACCCGGCGACGCATAACACGAAAAGCGGTCGGCGCGCCCTGTCATCCTGAGCGCAGCGAAGGATCCCGGTACCCGGCGACGCATAACACGAAAAGCGGTCGGCGCGCCCTGTCATCCTGAGCGCAGCGAAGGATCCCGGTACCCGGCGCGTCAGACCCTTCGCTGCGCTCAGGGTGACAATAAGTGATCTGTCCTGATCGGTACAATTTATCAGGCACAAAGGAACAAGAACATGCCAACAAGTGACGAGAAGCTCGCAGCCCTGCTGAAGGATTTACAGGAATTGGGTACCTACCCGCACAGCCAGGGTGAGAAAAAACTGGCGCTGTCTCGGCGTTTCGAGGAGAACGCCCGCCAGGATGCCTCAAATCGAGAATACGATCTGAACCAGGCCAAAATGCTGGACTATCAACATTACATCTGGCACGAAATCGGCCACATGGTGGACAAGCTCATCAAGCAATACGATAAATAGATGACTTTCTCTCATGGGTACCTGTAGGGACGCGATTCATCGCGTCCGCTCCATCTCTCCTCATGGGTACCTGTAGGGACGCGATTCATCGCGTCCGCTCCATCTCTCCTCATGGGTGACTCTGTAGGGACGCGATTCATCGCGTCCGCTCCATCTCTCCTCGTGGGTGACGCTGTAGGGACGCGATTCATCGCGTCCCTACAGCGTCACTCGATTTTTCACCCGGAATGCTAGAGGCCTGATAGGGAAGAGGGAGAAGCGGGACCACGCTGTCCCGTCTCTCCCTCTTCCCGTGCTGTGAAAAAGCTGTTACAGTTCGCCTGAGCGAGTTTTGTTATAGGTATCTGTCAGCTCGCTGCGAGTGCGCTGGTACAGCTCGCGTCCCTGCGAAAGCGCCTCGGTGGCGCGAGAGCGCAGGCCCTCGCCTACACCGCCCGTGCGGTCACGCAGGGTAACACCCTGCTCGCCAAGCAAAGCGCGCGTATCCTCTCCCGACTGGGGGGCCAGTAGTAAACCGGCTGCTATGCCTAATCCGAAACCTAGCAGTAAGCCATATAGAAATTTCATCGTCTGCTCTCCCTTCAAAAATACTATTCAAACGTATTAGCTTACAGGTTCGTTTACAACCTGCGCTACCATATCGAGCAAATGCTGCAATTCAAAGGGCTTTTGCAGTAAGCTTACCCCTTGATAAAACACGGAATCGCTGGCAATCAGCCTGCCCACCTCCTCCGCTTCCAGGACTGCCGCTGTATACACAATCACCGGAATCTCGGCGGTGGCAGGATCATCCTTTACCTGTTTGAGCACTTCTTTGCCGGAGATATTCCCCAACACCAGGTCGAGAATCAGCAAATCAGGTAGGGTCGCTTTCACAGTAGCGAAAGCGTCCAGGCCGTTTTGATGAATGGCTACCTGGTACTGTTCATCCTCCAGGACGCGGCGCATCAGGTGCAGCAACTCGCTTTTGTCATCAACAATCAGTATTTGTTTTCCCACTATAGCTGGCACATCCCCCGGCCAATTGACCGCAGAGACGCTGCCTCCTCCCGTATTTCTTACCTGTTCTACGATAGCGAAGTGTGTACGGGTTCACGCTGCCACTTTTCCACCCCTCACCCAAAAATAGAGCTTGCCGTTAACTCAACAAGCCATGTACGAAAGTAGTGTATCATTTTCTATTTCAACACGCAAGATCAATTTCTGCCAAATGTATGCCACTAAAAGCCCGTCCAGTCAGCCAGCAGAAATCATCCGTGAGGTTAGTACGATTGGAGAGGCGAAAAGGATACAGGTTGTGGGACGGCGCTTTATCTTTCCGTGTGATCTGTAGGGACGCGATTCATCGCGTCCGCCTGGGGGCATCCCGACGCGGAAGGACGCGATGAATCGCGTCCCTACAGATGTTCGTTATTTTTCACCTTGATGAGGATAGACCCGGAAGGTGTGTTATTGGCTTGACAGGCATGGTACATTGTAGGCGCGGGGGTGTAACTCAGTGGTAGAGTACCGACCTTGCAATAGTTCACCAGACACGAGGGCGTAGCTCAGTGGTAGAGCAAACGACTTTTAATCGTTTGGCCGAGGGTTCGATCCCCTCCGCCCTCATCACAACTCATAATCCTTCGCCCATCTCACGTTCTTTTCCTGCTTGTTTGCTGTTGGTAGCAGCCGCAGATTTGCGCTTGCTATGCCCACATGATCTACAGGTATCAGATATACTCTTCTAGTTTCAGGGCAATAAACAGCGAAATAATCAATTTGTCCTCGATAGTCTCTTTTTGTATGATTCGTTCTTCCTGCTTTTGTATGATAGTACGAACTTGCGGTTTTAAACTGGACATAAGCGCCATCGCTATCGATCCAACCCGTCTTACACTGCACACGCCAGAACTTTCCATCAGCATCTTCAATCACCAAGTCGTAACGACGGTTATCCCCAAAAGGTGTCAGGACACCGTAGCCAACTTCTAAGAGCTTTGCAATAATGATAGCCTCACTCCGCTCTCCTATTGTTTTGTTGTTTTGCTTTGGTCCAAACAGTCCCATTACCTTCTCCCCTTATCTGCTGATTAAGATATCTCGCTTTCTTGAACGAATTTGAACGAAATTAACCGTACATATCTATTTTAGACGATAAATAGATAAAAATCAACCTTTTTTAACCGTGATTGACGCAAACAAAGCCTTCGTGCTACAATTTGTCCACTAATAAACGCAGGAGTAAAGCCATCATGCCGGATAGCGATGATACCCTATATACAACTGAAGAGGTAGCCGAAAAGCTGAAGATTACCCCAAAGACGGTACGGGAGTATATCCAACGCGGTGAATTGGAAGCTATCGATATGGGACAGGGGTATCGTATCTACAAGCGTGACCTTGATGCCTTTCTTGAAAGCCGCCGCCGCAGACGAACAGAACGAGACAAGTAGCATATGTTGCCCTGAGTTTTTATATATCCTCTTCGGGGATCAGGCCATGGCGCAGGGCGAAGATCGCGGCCTGCGTGCGGTCGCGAATGCCCAGCTTCTGGAAGATAATCGACAGGTAGTTCTTGACGGTCTTCTCAGAATAGACCAGCCGCGAAGCAATTTCCTTGTTGCTCATGCCCGCTGCCACGTAGCGCACAATTTCAATTTCCCGCGCGGTAAGGGTGTGGGAGGATGGGTGCCTGGAGAGGCCGTCGCCGGACAGGCCGGACAGGCGGCGATACTCGTTGACAAGCGTACCGGTCACTTCCGGCTCGATCAGCATACCGCCATCGCGTACCGTGCGAATGGCCTGCGCAACTTCCTGTGACGAGGCGCTTTTGAGCAGGTAGCCCCTGGCTCCGTTACGCATTGCCTGTAAAACCTGCTGCTGCTGGCGAAACATGGTCAGCATGATGATAGCCACCTCTGGATAGTCACTGGTGATTTGCCGCGTAACAGCCAGGCCGTCCACCACCGGCATACTAATATCCATTAATATCACGTCGGGCCGCAGCTTGCGCACTTGCTGCATGGCAGCAAGCCCGTTCACGGCTTCCCCCACCACGCGCATATCATCCTCGCATTCGAGCAACTGGCGCAACCCTTCGCGCATCAAAGCATGGTCATCCACCAGCAGGATGCTGATGATCGCCGTTTGCTTGCGTTCGACGAGTATGTCTCGCTCTGCATCGCGTGTATCTACTATCGCAGAGTCAAACGTCGTCGTATCATGAAGCGTATCATGAAGCGTATCAATAGCAACGGCTATACGCTGTTTCTCGCCTGCTGAATTGTACTGCACTATCGACTCCTACCAATATGTACAAATGTCATGCGTTTTTGGTGTATCGCTTTTGCATGTGCCTTAATTATAAGGACTCTCGTAAACAGTATGAACAACCAGGCGGCGTTAAGCATCACTCACCTGGGGGATTTTTTATCTATGCAACCAGAAACTGAAGAATCACAGCTCCTGGCACAGGTATATAACGAGATACAGGCACGTTTCAACCAGTTTGACGATCCCGCCCATGGCTGGGAACACATCCAGCGTGTCTACAACCTCGCTCTCTACATCGCGCAACGAGAAGGCGCGCATCGCTTTATCACCGGCATGGCCGCTTTACTGCATGATCTTGGTCGCCTGTCGCACGAGCAAGGACACCATCACGCCGACGTATCAGTGAGCGAAGCTCGCGCACTTTGCCAGAGACGGCAAATCGCCCCGCAGATGCGCGAAGCCATCCTCCATGCCGTCATTGCGCACAGTTTCAGCCGGGGCGTCCAGCCGCGCACGCTGGAAGCGCGCATTGTGCGAGACGCCGACCGCCTGGATGGTCTGGGAGCCATTGGCATCATGCGTTGGGCTATTACTGGAGCCGTGCGACGCACTCCGGAGACACTTTGCTATCATCCCGACGATCCCTTCGCCGGACACCATACGCTGGATGACAGCCACTACATGCTCGACCACTTTTTTAGCAAGTTGCTCAAACTGGGCGACGGCATGACAACCGCGACGGGCCGCGAACTGGCAGAGCAGCGCACCGCGTTTATGCGCGTCTACCTGAACGAGTTCAGGCGCGAACTGGCGGCGGGGCCTGATACGTCCCCGTTGAAGGACGCGCCATAAACAGATCAGCTACCTGGCGATTATGACTCAACTCGGCCAGGCAGGTTGGCACAAACGCGCCTGGCTCAAATCTTCCCCGACCTTCGCTATTTTCCTGGTAGTGAAAGACGCTGCGCGTCTTGATCTTGCCATCCTGTATACCCACCACCTCCGCGATATTCATCACCTTGCGCGCTCCACTTGACAGGCGCGCCAGGTAGATCACCACATGCACAGAACGCGCCACCTGCTCCCGTATAATCGCTAGCGGCGTGGCAGACCTTTTCGCCAGACACATCATTTCCATACGGCTCAAACAATCCTGCAAACCGTTAGCATACATGTTACACATCGAACCTGCATAGCCTGTATGCAGCGCCGATAGTAAGACACCCGCGTCATCGTTCCAACAATCCCCCAGAAGTATGCGCTCCGGTCGCAAATGCAACGCGCCGGACAACAACTCGCGCATACTTTCACTGTTCCCACGCTCGCGTCCGCTTGCATCAGGTGCGATCAAACGCGCTTCGAGCGAAACAACCTGCTTCTGTTCAAGCTGAAGCTCCGCCACGTCCTCAAGCGTAACGATGCGCTCGGTAGCAGGAATACATGCAGCCAGCGCATTCAGCAGCGTTGTGCGCCCGGTTCGCAGACCCCCGCAGATCGCGATGTTCAAGCGCGCCTCTACACACAGAGCCAGGAATGCAGCCATTGGCTCTGATAACGTTTCGAGTTTGACCAGTTCCGCCAGCGTGCGGGCATGCTTGCTGCGTTTGCGCATAGTCAGAGTTGGCCCTTTAACCGCGCCGGGTGGCATGATGATGCTCACAAACGTGCCATCAGGCAAACGCGCATTCGTCGTCATGATCGACGGATCAAACAAGCGCCCCGCGCCACGCAGGATTGTGCTCACAATGCGTATCATATGCTGCTCATCCTCAAAATGATACGGCGCTTCCCGCATATCTCCATTACGCTCAACCACCGTGAAGCGCGGACCGATCGCCATGATCTCCGTCACAGCATCATCACGCCAGAGAGTAGCAAGCGGACCTAACCCCGACACTTCATCTATCACCGCCTGCATCACCTGTTCAGCCTCGGTCAAATTATAGACATGGGCCGCCAGCGTCGATTCGGCGCGCAGGATATCCACGGCGCATTCCCGCGCCAGCCTCTCTAACTCCGCGTCATTACCCTCAACAACCGCGCTCCTGCGTGCCAGCTCCTGGCAAACACGTTCGCTCAATCGATGAACCACCGGCCAGAGCCGCTGTCCCGGCAAAATGGGATTGTTGCCGCCAGGCGCGTGTATGGTAGAGGCAACCCCCGCGCTTGCATGATCTGGCAAGCTCCGCGGGCGGAACGGTGGCAGCGCATCATTTAACCAGGCATCTTCTTCCGCAGGCGACAGCTCCTCCATTGGATAATGGAAGCCAGCCCCTGGTTCCTGCCCTTGAGCATTCCCGCTCAGATGTGCATGGTGCTGCGCGCGCGGCTCAAGTGGAGGCATGGTATAGCGATTCGTAACACGCATCGCTGCCCGCGCGCCCGTGCGCGAACGTGGAATATACGCCGCCTGCTCTTTCGCTGGCAGCATTTCTCCAGGCTGGTCGAGTTGCATATTCAGTTCCTCTTGCTTATGAGATAGACAATTGACTTGCTTATTTCCAGTATAGCAAGGAAGCAATAGATGCTCTTACCTGGCCTGTAAGGTCAAATAAATGGGGGCAAACACATGAACAGAAAGAGGCGCGATGCATTCAGCATCGCGCCTCTTTCTGTTCCAATCTACAACGCTTAATCCAGGTAATCCTTCAGCTTGCGGCTGCGGCTGGGATGGCGCAGTTTGCGCAGGGCCTTCGCCTCAATTTGACGGATGCGCTCGCGGGTGACGTGGAACTCTTTGCCCACTTCCTCCAGCGTGCGGCTGCGGCCATCGTCCAGGCCGAAGCGCAGTTGCAGCACTTTGCGCTCGCGCTCGGTCAGGCTATCCAGCACGTCTTCCACCTGCTCCTTGAGCAACTGGTGGCTGGCGGCATCGGCGGGAGCCAGCGCCGTATGATCCTCGATGAAGTCGCCCAGGTGGCTGTCATCCTCTTCGCCAATTGGCGTTTCCAGACTGACCGGCTCCTGGCTGACCTTGATGATCTCGCGCACTTTCTCCGGGCTGATCTCCATCTGCTCGGCGATCTCTTCGGATGTAGGCTCGCGGCCCAGGTCTTGCAGCAATCGGCGGCTAATGCGGATCAGACGGTTGATCGTCTCTACCATGTGAACAGGAATACGGATCGTGCGCGCCTGGTCAGCAATGGCGCGGGTAATGGCCTGGCGAATCCACCACGTCGCATACGTGCTGAACTTGTAGCCCTTCGTGTAATCGAATTTCTCGACCGCGCGAATCAGGCCGATATTGCCCTCCTGGATCAGGTCCAGCAGGCTCATACCCCGACCGATATACTTTTTCGCTACGCTGACGACCAGGCGCAAATTGGCCTCGGTCAGGCGGCGCTGGGCCTCCTCACCATCTTCGATGGTGCGATAATCGCGCATCGTGGCGGGTTTCGTCAGCTCTCCACGACCGCGCTCCATACGACGAGCCAGGCGCACTTCTTCCTCCGCCGAAAGCAGGGGAACACGCCCGATCTCGCGCAAGTACATGCGCACGGGATCATCAAGGCTGCTCTCGATTTCAGCAACCACGATGCCCAGACCGTCGTGCAGGTCCTCCCACTTGCCACGCGCAATCGCCTCAACATCCATTTCGTCCTCTGGCCCAGGCTCCCAGCCAATGGGTGGCTCTTTAGATGGATCCAGGCTATCCATAGATTCCTCGTCCTGTATCTTAAACAGGTCAAATGACTCCGTCGTATCTACAGGAGTAACAAAGCTGCCTCCCGTAGCGACATGAGTATGACCATTGATCGCGCCAAGATTAAAAAAACTATCAGAGCTGCTCAACGTGGCCTCATCTAAGACGCCCACGTCGAAAAATTCACGCAATGGTTCCGTGTTGATACGATCATGGTCTACTAGTTTTAATACTTCTTCTTCATTCACCATTCTGGCATCCCCCTTCAGGAAACAGGTAGTGCGCTTTGGATGGATAAACGGATACCTATGATCTATCCTGTCTCCCGATCCGATTTTCTCGCTCCATGTCTGGACCTGGACGCGGTTTCCCGGCCCGACAGGAGTACACAAGCATCAATGGATAATAATATAAGTTCGCCGACCACTAGCCTTGCAAATGCATGGCCGAATCAATGGTTCGCAACTCTCGATAAATGTTCGAGAATCGCTGCCGGAACTGCTGTGCCGCCTCAGCCTCTCCGGCATTTTCAGCCTCTCGCATGAGAGGTCGTAGTTCCATATTCTGTTGTACTAGACTTGCCCGCTTGAGCCGGGTTGCGCACTGGATCGCTTCTTTCTGCAATCCTGCTCCATCAAACGGAGACCGCGACTCAACGCTTTTCCGCGCTCTGTCGATGGTGATCAACAGGGCGGAAGGCACAGCTTGCTCTATGGATTGAAATAAAGGGGAAGAACCACGTTGATCCACTGAATTGAAAAAGCGGTACAACTCGCGCGTATCTGTCCCTGCAAAGTCACCATCGTTTATTATACCACAAACTTGCGTGCTTAACTCAGGATTCGCGAGAAGTAGCCCAATCAGGTAGTCCTCCCATTGTACCCTACTATTACTACGTTTGTCAAGTCCAAATGTTCTATTCTTCGCCCTGCCACTTTTCTGGCTTTCTAAGCCCTCGTCAGCGCCCGCTTCCACATCTCCCACCGCATGTTCGGCGGCCTGGTGATCTGGCAAAAGCTGTCTTCCCCCCGGCGCGTCTCCCGCGCGGCGCGCTTCGCCGCGATCCGTATAGGCCGCTGTAACACCCGTTGTCTTCTGCCCTCGCAACACGCGCTGCAATTCTTCAGTGAGAGTGCGTTCGTCAATCCCAATCATGGTGGACAGTTTCTGGATATAGGCATCACGCTTAATACGATCAGAGATCACCCCGATTACAGGTAACAGGCGTTCGGCCGCCTCAGCCTTTCCGTGTGGCTGCTTGAGATCAAGACCCGCGGTTTTCGTCACAAAGTAATAATCGATCAGAGGAAGCGGGTGCGCGATCACCTGAGACCAGCCCTTGAAGTCGCGCCGGATAAATTCGTCGGGATCCTCACCAGGCGGCAATTGAGCCACATTGATATCCGCGTCCACCTGCTCTTCCAGCCGGATGATGCCGCGTTGCTCCTGGCCTTTTTTCCCCCGCACATGCTTTACATAGTTCTCGGATACCACCGGCACAGGTACAACCGTGCGATCAAAAGCTTTCAACGCCTCCTGAATGCCCCGCTCCGTCGCGACCTCGCCAGCCGAGTCCGGGTCGAGAGCGAGCGTTACCTGCTTTGTCAGACTTTTCAACTGTTGAATGTGCTTCTCAGTGATAGCGCTGCCAATACACGCTACCGTCTGGGTCGTCCCGTACTGGTGAGCAATCACCGCGTCCACATAGCCCTCGACAATCACCACCTGCTTCGCCAGCTTGATACTTTCCCGCGCCCTGTCCAGCGCATACAGCACGTTGTTTTTCTCAAACAACACCGTCTGCGGCGAGTTGAGATACTTCGGCTGGCCGTCTCCCATCGCCCTTCCACCAAATCCAATCACCCGGCCCCGCGTATCCCGTATCGGGAAAATAATGCGCTTGCGAAAATAATCGTACACGCCCCCGCCGACCTTACCTTCTCCCCCATTTCCGCTCGACTCGTCGTCAAGTAGGGGCGTCCCCTGCGCTCGCCCGGCAACCCCACCGCTCATTTCGCGCACCCGCGCCAACCCGCCAATTACCATTTCACGTTCAGTATACCCGCGTCCTGATAAATAGCGGCTCAGCCCGTCCCACTGGTCCGGCGCATAGCCCAGGCTGAACGCGATCACCGACTCCGACGTAACCCCGCGACTTTGCAAGTAGGCTCGCGCATCACTGGCATCCCTGGCGCGTAGCAACACCTGGTGATACCACAGCAACGCCTCCTCGTTCATCTTGCGCAGTCGCTCTTTTGCGGCGTTGCGCTCGCGTTCTTCTTCCGGGTCCCTGCCACCGCCCCGCTCTTCTACCGCAATGCCCGCCTTCTCCGCCAGGTAACGCAGCGTCTCCCGGAAATCAATTCCCTGCTGCTTCTCCACAAAAGTGAAGACATCGCCACCCTCGTTACAACCAAAACAGCGCCACGTTTGCGACTCCGCGAAGACATGAAACGAGGGTGTGCGCTCGTTGTGAAACGGGCAATTCCCCTTGTACGACTTCCCTGACTTTTGCAGAGCTACCACCAGCCCGATTTCTTCCACCACGTCTATTTTTGCTTTGATCTGCTCAATCAACGATGTCATAGTCTGTCCCCTGGGCCAACGCGGTGGTTCTATCTTGCTGCTTCTCTCACAACAATATAACGAGCTATAGTAGAGAAAGTTGCGTCATTTAATACGGTTCTACAGGGTAATTGTAACAAGTGAACCAATTGTCCTATTCCTCGTAGCGAAGTGCGCAACTTATCCACTTTTCCACAGCCTCTATCTGTTAAGTTTCTTTTTTATAAAAAAAGAGAGAGATATCGTCGTCGTAGTAGGGCTTGTGGAAAAGTGGATAACCTCCCACTTTGTAGTCTTTTCCTTTCCTCCTCTACGCTATAAACGAGCCTGGTAAGCCAATAGAGTCGCGGTGGACAAGTTATCCACCGCTCATCCACCGGTGGATAAAATGGGGATGAACCGCGGCTTCTGGTGGATAAAAACCAGCTGGATGGGGATAAGATTCTGGCTCGTATACCACCGGTGGATAGAATGGGGATAACTTATCCCCATTCCGCGGGGATACATTTCAGGCTTATCCCCCATTCATCCGAAGTGTGGAAAACATATCCACACGAAATGTGTATAACTGTCTTCTTTTTTGCTCTCTGAGAAAAGTTGAAAACTTATTCACAACTTTTGGGGAAAACGCCGGTACCTGCTTTACCTGATTGACTGGCGCTAACCAGACAAACGCGACTATGCAAGAATACCTTCTCTACGATTAATTAAGGTAATACGGGTAGTAAAAATTTGAACGCACTTTTGCACATTTTTCATCGGTTGTCCACAATTTTGCCCGATTTATCCACGTTTTTAGCAAATGGCTCTGGTTTTGTAAGCAAATGCTCCCTCTTTATAGGCAATGATTTGCCGATGATTCTCGGCAGAATGATGTCATATTTTCTACCTGCGACTTCCACGGGAGTTGCAACGAAAGTGAAGCTGCTGATGAAAGAGACCCATCTGAGCGGACGCCGGGCCACTTTTGGCCTGATTGCGGTTCTACTTGTGCTGACGGTGTGTTCGATTGGTGCGACCGCGCTTGTCCGGCAGACCTCGCTCCTGGCGAGTGAAGCGGTGTATTATTCTCACCGTGGTGGACTCCTACGATGCCATGACCTCGCAGCGTCCTTACCGGCAACCTCTTTCGGATGAAGAGGCCAGGGCTGAACTGCAGCGCTGTGCGGGGAGCCAGTATGATCCCCAGGTCGTCGAGACGTTCTTGCAGGTGCTTGATGCAGACAAACTCGCACAAGAGCCTATGTTAATAGAAGATCTACTCCCTGATACTACTCCATCGACAACAAGAGGAACACTGCTGGATCGCGAGTCAGTCGCAGGCTAACAGGCAGAGAGCGCGAGGGCAGGCGGGATGAGCGCGGTCCTGCTCGTTGGCAGGGGGAACCAGCGAGGAAAAACGTATGCACTGAGTTTGTCAAAAAAACTGATAGAATGGCAACTCTGGGGATACTGTGGAAAACTTATCCACCGGGATTGTGAACAAGTGAATGGTTAGCCGCTAGCTATGTGGATACTGTGGAAAACTTATCCACCGGGATTGTGGATAAATAGCCATTGAGAAGTTGTTATGTGGAAAGCGTGGAAAACTTATCCACCGGAAATGTGGAAAACTAACGAGCCATCATAGACGTGTGGATAGTGTGGAAAACTTATCCACCGGAAATGTGGAAAACCCGTCAGGGTAGGCGTTCTACGTCAAAACAAAAAGAAGCGGTAATAAACGTACCAAAATCAATAAGTTATCCACATTCATTGTGGATAACCTGGTGAATAAATGTGTAGAAGTCATGAAAATGTATTCAGACAGAAAGTGTCTGTCTGGAAAAACGCACTCCCATATGCGCCAGCAATTTGTAGACGCGCACTATTTCACCCGTGCTAAGGGCCGATGCCAGGTGGATATGTGGGTAGTGGGGTGCATCGCCGTCATACACGGCGCCAACAGCGCCCAGCATATCGGAGCGCAATTGTTCGCGGAAGCTGTCTAACAGGCGGATACCTCTCTGCCAGACGCTTTCCTGGTATTTTTGTATTTCCGAAGCGGAATTTTTTCTGTTTTCTGGAGCTTGCCCATCCACGCGCAGCAATGCGTCTACATATGGCCCGATCAACCAGGGCCACGCGCTTCCCTGATGTAAGCTGCTTTGCTGTTCCTCCTGGTGTTGTGAAATTCGACCTTCATACCCCGCGGCCTGCGGCGAGAGGGTACGCAAACCACACGGCGTAAGCAGGTGTGCGGTCACTACGTTCAAAACCGGGCGTCGATGAGCTTCCTCCAGTACAGCATGGCGCAATGAAAGCGCGAAAAGCTGATTCGGGCGGATACGTGTATCGTCGCCGTCCGGTCCGTCAATTACATCATACAGGTAGCCACCAGAGGCATACCAGAAACGCTCGTTGAAACTTTGCCGGCATTGCTGGCTCTGCTCCTCGTACACTTCAGTCCGTGAATTGATATGCCCTTCGCGATTGAAGCGCTCCGACCACTCTTGCATTAAAGAAAGAGCATGGTACCAGAGAGCATTGACCTCGACAGCCTTACCCATTCTGGGAGTGACAGGCGCACGCGGCTCGCCTGGGGTAGTAGCATTCATCCACGTCAAAGCCTTGCCCGGCAATTGAGCTTGCAACAATCCATCATGCGCATCTACGCCAGTACCGTTCAGCGTCCCGCGCGTATACCAATCTATGCACTCTTCGAGCGCGCTGGCGAGACTGTCCAACAGCTCATAATCTCGCGTAGCCGTGACGTAGTGATCCAGCGCGTAGAAATACCAGAGAGTCGTATCGACAGCGCTATTGTAGGGACGCGATTTATCGCGTCCGTGATCGCGTCCGTGATCGCGTCCGTGATCGCGTCCGTGATCGCGTCCGTGATCGCGTCCGTGATCGCGTCCGTGATCGCGTCCGTGATCGCGTCCGTGATCGCGTCCGTGATCGCGTCCGCCCTCGCCCGGCGTCTCGTACTCGCTTTGTGTTTCGTGCAGCCAGGGCAGGCGGTCGGGCAACAATCCCTGGTGGAAGGAGCGGCCCAGTTTACTCAGAATACGCCGCGCCTCGGCATACCTGCGCGTTGCCAGCAGCAGACCCGGCAGCGCAATCAATGTAGTGCGTGTATCATCCTGCTCGCCGTAGTCGCCAGAAACCACAAATGGTATGTTCTTATTACTACCAGGAAGGAAAAGCCCGTAGCCGGTCGCAGCTTCGTCCCGTATGGTAGGATGCTCCACTACCAGGCGATTCGCCGCTTGCATCAGCAGGAGCAGAAATTCCTCGTCCTGGAGAAGAGCATCGTTTTTTTCAGGAAACGGCAATATGGAATGCATATACGAGGTCACGCCGCCTTCACCGAAGTAGCGCTGCGATTGTAATAGACCGCGCTGGTAATCGACAGCCTCAGAGTATGAGCGTTTCAGGTGTTTTGCGCTGAATGTGAGCCTGGATACGTCTTCAGCCGTGATTATAATCGTGAATGTAACATCTTCGCCGGGCCACAACTTTGTGCGGAAAACACCGGGCAAGTAAAGATCGCTGTTGGCGGCTCGCCCGGCAGCCGCATCTGCCCTGTGATGCAGATTCCAGTACCACACGCCGGTGGGAAGGAATGTACTCTCACTATTAGCGTGTCCTACCGCAAAAATATAGTAGGGACGCGCTCCTTCATGAGCATAGATGGCGCAGCCCGCGAGACTTTCATTATTTTTACTGGTAGCATCATGTGGATCGAGATGCTGTGCTTCAACGCGGAATTGCCAGTCGAGCTTACCATGTTGCGCCACATTGTTAGCGCGGTACCCCGCAAATGGTAATAGTGTAAGGGATAGCGTTCGTTGAGCGTCATGAAAACGGGCATAGGCCGGGTGCGATGCGCTATTGTTCCACGGTGTGGCGTCCTGTTGAGTAGTGGTGCGCAACAGCCGGTACTGGATGCAGGTAGTATCCAGGCCCCAGGGCATCCAGATGCGTTTCTCCAGCATAATGCCATCGATGCCTCCCAGGTGATACGTAAAGACCGGAAAGCCCTCTTCCAGGCGAAATGTTTCAAGGTGAACGAAGCCCGCCGGGTTCAGCGTGCCATCCTTATACTCGTTGGTGCCAAGATGATAGGTGCGCTGGTCAAAGACGATCTCTTCGTCCATTTTGGCTACGAGCAGGTGCGGACTTGCTCCCTCTTGTGACGATGCAACGAGTAACCCCTGTTGCAGGCGCGTCAATGTGCCGGCAACTGTACTCGATGCATACCCGCCCTTTCCGTTGGTCACAAGCCATTCGCGCGAAACGGTTTCATTCAAATCACAACACATGCTGCGGTCAAATACAATGGGCATTTGCTACCCCCGCCCCTCAAATGTAGAGGCCTCATTTACTGCGCCCAGGATGCATTGGTGGACTGTATCGAAGTTTCTCACTCTCCCATTCTTCTAGTGTATCATACCTCTTGCCGGGTTGGGTATATTTTTCACGTTAATTTGCGCAATGTATCTACATTGTGATGTAGTGTGATACCAGACATGTAGAGATAAGCCTTCCCGTAAGCGAATGTGAGACGTGTTCTGCCTGTCATCCTGAGCGCAGCGAAGGATCTCCGTGTCCGGCGAGCCAGATCCTTCGCTGCGCTCAGGATGACAGGCACTCTCTCCACATGTCTGGTGTGATACACTCATACTATGCGTCTTTCTTCCGCAACCATCATCTCCAATACCGAGATGCGATGGGGCCTGCGCCTGCGGCGCGAAGCCATTAGTAGAACTGGTTGGGGACTATCTCGCCTGGGCTGATACTGTCTTTTGCGCGGTTCCACTCACAACCGCGCAGAGGTTGTTTCTCGTTAGCGCGGGTGCAACGCGCCTATCAGCGGTGGACGTGCTGTGATGCGATTTATAGCATCCTGTTCGTCAGCATCCAGCGGGGCAATCGTGCCGGAGCGTTGTGGAATAGTGAAGTCGGGATATTCGTCCAGCAGGTTGAGAAAGGCACGCATAATCATCGGGTCGAAACTGCTGGCTGAACCTTGCAGCAGCCGCTCGCGGGCCGCATCCAGCGACAACGCAGCTTTATAAGGGCGCTGCGAAGTCAGCACATCGAAGACATCGGCCACGGTCAAAATACGCGCGCTCAGGGGAATCTCTTCACCTTTAAGGCCGGTAGGATAGCCGTGACCATCCCAGGCCTCGTGGTGATACAGCACTGTCTCCACGTAAAATGGATGCACATCGCAGCCAATGAGAATACGCGCGCCTATAATAGGGTGCCGCTCCATCTGACGGCGTTCCTCATCGGATAGCTTAGCTGATTTGAGCAGGATGTCATTGCCAATCCAGGTCTTTCCCAGGTCATGTACCAGGCTGGCCAGCGCCAGGTCGCGCGCTTCGCGACGGCTCCAGCCCAGGTAACGCGCCAGGCGTTGCGCATAGGTTGCAACCCGACGTGAGTGTTCGTAGGTCACAATATCGCGTTCCTGGATACTTTTGGCAAATGAATGAAGTACCTGTTTATGCTCGCGCTCTTTATTATTGTATCGTTCTGTTCCCACCTCTATGCTCCGCTCCCTACACGAATAACTCTCCCCTCATGGGATATGAGGAAATGGCGTGTTTCCTGCCTACATTGTAACAATATATCTATATTTGCTCATACCGAACATAGCACAAATCGTTTCCTTTGTGTATAGTCTCAAGTATAGGGATTTTAACGACACAGGTCAAATTTCGGGACTTCTGGGACTAGCAGGGCGGGGCGCTTGCCCCTTTCACTGGTAGGTTTTTTAGGAAAGGGGCAGGCGAGT
>DAHVFL010000340.1 GCA_027316975.1 Chloroflexota bacterium
AGATATAAACGCTGCTGACAGGCATTTTTTGCGCGGAAACAGGCCTATTTTAAATGAGGTATTTCACGGTTCCACTTCAATCAGGGCGTCCGTATCGTCTATGCCTGACACATGCACCTGATCCCAGCCTTCGGAGGGAGCGTCGAGGAGCGTTTGTTGCAGGAGACCGGCGTGGTAGGGGATTACCTGCTCTTCTACATTGCGGGAGCGCAGGCTGTTGCGCGCCAGGCAGATTTCCGGGGGCGTGTTGAAGATGAGCAGGCAGCCATAGTACCCGGATTGGCGAGATTGAGCGCGCAGCCTGCGGCGAGTAGCGGAATGCAGCGCGGTGCTATCGGCGACGGTGAAACGGCCCAGGTACATGCGTTTCTGGATGATAAAGTAGAAGAGGTCAAAGGTGTCGCGGTTGACCTGCTGGTTGTTCTCGTCGTCACAGATCAAGGCGCGGCAGTAATCGGACGAGACGATGCTGGTGGGTGTGAAACGCTGCGCGGCGAAGGCGCTTTTGCCAGAGCCTGCCGGGCCGCAGAGCACCAGCAGCGTTCTCCGTGGAACGATAATTTTAACCGTCATGGCGCTCTATAGAAGTTGGTCGGGGTCTATGCCGAGCGAGCGCAATTTTTCGGCTAATGCCTGTGCTTGCTGAATGGCGGCTCGCGCGCGTTGAGCCTCGGCCCGTCGCTGCCGGGCTTCGGCTTCGGCTTGCTGAACGGCCATGTTTGCACGCTGATCCGCAGACTCGACGCGAGTAAGTCTCAACTGACCGTCGTGATCGTAGAGACGTACCAGTGCTTCATCAGGCACTAGCCAGCTATCCAGGTTTGGACTCCACAGGGAACCATCGGGACGGGGCGACATTTCCACCATTACCTGTCTATTCTGGTCGAGCCGCCAGCCAAACAAGCGCCGATTTTGACTGAGCGGCAGCGGAAATTCGTGAGGATCGTAGGCGAAGTATTCTTGTACTCCCATGTGGGCATACTTCGCGGGTTTTTCTGTCAGGTCCTTCTTCCAGGTTTCATCCGAGGCAATCTCGAAGACCACCTGGGGCGCAGGTCCGCTTTTGCCCACGCGCCAACTTCTGGTGGTTGGTTGATAGACCACGCCTTTGATGACCGCTATATCTGGGGCCAGCGGATACTCACGCGGATTGGCGGTCTGATAGAAATTGAGATTGTCGTAAATGGCGCACAGGCGACCCTGGAACAACCAGGTCAGCACATCAACAAGATAGCGCACGAGCGCGGCATGGAAGGCCGTTTCCCCCATCAGGTCCTCCTCGGTGGAGTGGGAATCGTAGTAGTATATTACCTCGTCTTCAATGTGCCGGGCCATTTCCTTTGTCCTTTCGCTTTACCTGATGCAGTCCAGCTCGCCGATTCAAGGTCTGTCCAACCCCACGTTTTCTTCTAGTGCAAGTGTACAAGCCTGTTGAACATATGTCAATCGCTGTGAGAACATGGTTTCGGTAGTGATATGGATTTTCGCTGGCGCAGCCAGCGAAAATCCATATCACTACCATTTGAGAAGCATTGCGAGACCTTCCCGCCTTTGATATAATAGCCCTGCACAGGCAGGCCATAAAGATATAGATATTCTTTGCACATGTACATATATAACGCCCGCTAGAGAGATGGAGGCTAACGTGTCTGTTGAGATGAAATTGACCGGTACTGAAATTCGCGAACGCTACCTTGATTTTTTTGCCAGCAAGAGGCATATGAGGGTACCCAGTTCGTCGCTGGTGCCGCGCAACGACCCCACCGTGTTGCTGACTACTGCCGGAATGCAGCAGATGATCCCCTACTTCCTGGGGCGCGAGACGCCTCCTGCTATTCGCCTGACTTCGGCGCAGAAGTGCTTCCGCACCACTGATATCGACAAAGTGGGCAACGAACGCTCTCTCACTTTCTTTGAAATGATGGGCAACTTCTCGGTTGGCGACTATTTCAAACGGGATGCCATCGCGTTCGCGTGGGAATTGCTGACCGGAGTATTCAAAATACCCGCTACTCTGCTGTACCCGACGGTGCATCCTGAGGATGACGAGGCGCCGCGCTGGTGGAGCGAGATTGCGGGCTACCCCGACGAGGCTATTGTGCGCCTCGAAGATAACTGGTGGGGACCGCCGGGAGCGTCGGGGCCGTGCGGACCCGATTCGGAAATCTATTATGATCGCGGTGTTGAGCATGGTTGTGGCAGAGCCGATTGCAAGCCGGGCTGCGAATGCGAGCGTTTCCTGGAAATCTGGAACCTGGTGTTTATGCAGTTCTACCAGGAACTCGACGGTACCAGAACGCCCCTGCCAAAGAAGAATATCGATACAGGGCTGGGTCTTGAGCGCGTCAGTATGGTTTTGCAGGGCAAAGAATCGGTTTTTGATACCGACCTGTTCCGCCCGATTATCGATACGTTCGCCGCGCTTGCCAATACCAGCTATGGTAAAGATGCGAAAACAGACATGTCCCTGCGCGTAATTGCCGATCACGGACGCGCGCTGGTCTTCCTGGCGGCTGATGGTGTGCTGCCCGGCAACGAGGGGCGCGGCTACATCTTCCGCCGCATCCTGCGCCGCGCCGTGCGGCATGGCAAGCTGCTGGGGCTGGATAAGCCGTTCCTGTCCGAAGCGGCGGATACCGTAATCAATTTGATGAAGAGTCATTATGTTGAACTGGGGGTGCAGCGCGACCGTATCGTTGAGATTCTGAGCCTGGAAGAGAAGAAGTTTAGCCAGACCCTGAATGCTGGCCTGTTCCTGCTCAATAACCTGCTCGAGGATTTGAAGCAGCGCGGTCACACGGCCATTCCGGGCGACCAGGCCTTCAAACTGTATGATACGCACGGCTTCCCGCTCGAATTGACGCAGGAGGTCGCGGCTGAACATGGCTTCACCATCGACGTTTCCGGCTTCGAGCAGTCCATGCAGCAGCAACAGGAGCGCAGCCGCGCCACCGCAGTTTTTGGGCAGGTCAAAGACGAGTCCGCGCTGACCGGCATCCTCAAGCGCGTTGGCCCGACCGGGTTCACGGGCTATCAGGGCATCAACGGCGCTGGAAAAGTGGTCGGGCTGGTGGTGGATGGCGTCGAGGTTGATGAGATCAGCGCGCCGCAATCCGCGCTGGTGATCCTCGACTCCACGCCGTTCTACGCGGAAAGCGGCGGGCAGGTTGGCGATCATGGCGAAATCACGGGTTCGATGGGTGTCTTCACGGTGCAGGATACACGCCGCCCGCTCAAGGGGCTGATCGTTCACTATGGCGAGATTGGCGAGGGCTATATGCGCGTGGGCGACAGCACGCAGGCAAACGTTATTGCGCAGCGCCGCGAAGATACCATACGCAATCACAGCGCCACCCACTTGCTGCACAGGGCGCTGCGCGATCTGCTCGGCCCGCAGGTGGAGCAGCGCGGCTCGCTGGTCGAACCGGAACGCCTGCGCTTCGACTTCGCCAGCCCGCGCGCGCTGACCGCGCCGGATGTGGCGCAGCTGGACGAACAGATCAATCGCTGGATTCGCGCCAATTTTCCTGTTCATACCGCTATCATGCTGTTACAGGAGGCGTTACAAACCGGCGCAATGGCGCTGTTCGGCGAAAAATACGATGACAAGGTGCGCGTCGTCTCGATGGGCAGCAGTACCGAGTTATGTGGCGGCACCCACTGCGCCTCTACCGGTCAAATCGGCATGTATGTGACCGTGCAGGAGACGAGCATCGCCGCCGGTATTCGCCGTATTGAGGCCCTGACGGGGCGCGGCGCGGAAGCCTACCTGCGCCGCCGCGCTGCCACGGTAGACGCCATCAGCGCGACCCTGCAAACGCAGCCCGACCAGCTTGAGGGGCGTGTAGAGCAGTTGGCGCAAGAACTAACTGCCGCCAAAAAGCAGATCGCGCAATTCCAGCGCGAGGCCGCCATCGAGCAAACGGAAACGCTGGTCCGCGCGGCGCAAGATGTAGCGGGGGTTCCCGTTGTGGCAGTTACCGCCAACGTGCCTGACGACCGTGTATTACGGGAAATAGGCGATGTAGTACTGCATAAGCTGGGCAAGCCTGGCGTGGTGGTGCTGGCTGGCACCTTCGACGAGCGCGTGGGCTTGCAGGTAAGCGTCTCGCCCGAACTGACGAAACGCGGCCTGCACGCGGGCAAGATTGCCGGAGCTATAGGAGACCGCCTGGGCGGAAAAGGCGGCGGCAGACCCGAATCGGCCCAGGGTGGCGGCAAAAACAAGGCCGAGCTGGGCGCGGCCCTGGATATGGTCGCCGGGCTGGTAAAAGGATCGCTGAGAGCGTAGCGTACCAGGGCGGGGCTTGCCCTTCACTGGTCGGTTTTTTAGGAAAGGGACCAGCGAGTGGGAGCCTGTCATCCTGAGCGCAGCGAAGTATCTGCGCGCTGGCGGCGAGAGATCCTTCGCTGCGCTCAGGATGACAGGCTCTTCCGGGGCGTTTCAAGACACCTCCCATCCCAGCGAAAGGCAGGGCTTCGCCGCCCTGGTATCATTCATGATGGCATCCATTTTACATAGCATGACTTATGTGCTATAACGTACTCGACAGGCGAGAAATGATATCCGGTAACAGGCATAGACCAGGAAATATTCTATGATCAATCCCTTGCGACGTATTCGCGATTTGATTTTCGGACGCTATAAAGAGAACGGGAACGACTATGACCGTGATGGTGGTGTGTATGCGCCATTACGTTCAGGAGGCGATAACCAGCGCCAGCTGTACACCGCTCTTGACATCGGGACGGCATACGCTAAAGCGCTGATTATCGAAGTGCAGGAAGATGGCATCGGGGAAGTGCTGGGGGTTGGACGCAACCAGCAGAGCTACACGCACATGTCTGATGGCATGGTGATTGATATTCCGGGCGTGATAGCGAACTGCAACGAGGCGTTAGTAAAAGCTGAGCAATCGGCGGGGGGCATCATTGCTCCGCCGACGGTAATCGGCATTGCGGGCGAACTGGTCAAGGGAAGTTCGATCACCGTCAACAAACAGAGGCAGGACCCGAATAAAGAGATCACGCCGGATGAACTGGAGAGCGCCATTTCCAGCGCGCAGTCAAAGCTGCATAAGCTGGCTAAAGAGCGTATCGCCAGCGATATCGGCTATTCCAACATCGAGGTGCGCCTGACCAATGCAGCGGTTATCTCGGTGCGTATCGACGGGCAGACGGTGCATAACCCTATCGGTTTTCGCGGTCGTCACTTCCAGCTGACTGTTTTTAGCTCGTTCGCGCCTCTCATGCAGCTTGGGGCGCTCGAAACGGTTGCTAAAGGGCTTGACCTGACCTTGATT
>DAHVFL010000341.1 GCA_027316975.1 Chloroflexota bacterium
CAATCCGGTCGAGGAAACTCGCCCGCGCCGCCGCGTTCCTCAACCGCCCGGTACGACCCTGGCGCAGCAGCAACTGGCGAACGCGCGCCAGCGCATAGACGCTTTTGAAGTGGCGCAGACGCTTTTGGAGGATTGTATTGCGCATACCAACGGCGAACGTGTCCTGGTTGAATACTACCTCGCAGTAGAGCAGCTTATTATCGATAATGGATATGCTCTATCCAGCGAGGCCCCCATTCAGCGTACTCCCTGGCTCGATGCGATGCTGGAAGTGATGCAACGTGTCGAGCATGTAGGCACGCCGCCGGAAGAGTAGCTCATGTGGAATACCGGGTGTCATGACCGTGAAGAGCTGGGCTATAAAGCCCGCAGAATCGTCACGAAAACGGCACGGACGATCCACTGCCCAGGCGCAGGGCGAGGCTTGACAGGGTGACGGAGGCATCTACGGGAAAGTCGATGAAGCCGCTATAGGTTCGATTGGGCAAAATACTGGGCGACATATTGACCAGTTTCGGCGCGATTAGCTGCCCATTCGCCAGTTGCAAACGCGCAATGGTGGCGTAGTCGATGCCGGCGGGAGATTGCTGCCCTGTAACGGTCTGCGCTATGAGACGGACGCGAATGGTATAGACACCGGCGCGCTTGCGGTCGTCTGAAAACTTGCTGGCCTGCTGCACAGTGGTAACTGTGATATGGACCTGGTTGTAGTCAGCGCCGCGATTCACGGCCATAGAAGCGACAAGGTTGGTGACAGTGAGCGTAGCCGGTATGGTATCCGCTGTGATGTTACTCGAATCACCCTCAGGCGGCGCGAAAAAGGCGAGCACTACCGCTACGCCTATGATAACCAGAGCGATAATAACTTTTGTCCTGTGCGACAGTCTGGGCCGTTTTTTGACCGGCCCCGGCGATTGTATTTCTGTTGAAGATGGCATGGTGCCTGTATGCTTGCTCCTGGTCAGATTCGTTACCAGAACATATTATAGCATGAAAGTTCAACTGGTCACGTGTGTTGGGTCTCTATCATTCCGGGTGAGAAAACATCGTTTGTAGGGACGCGATGTAGCGCGTCCGTCCACCGCGACAGTCAGCCGGAGCGGACGCGCTACATCGCGTCCCTACAAATCACCCGGAAGGACGGAGACCCCGTGTGTTTCCCAACGCGCAGGAGGTGCGTCTCATGCATATACCTTTGGAGGAGGAAGGGGTTCGCCGTTTTGGGTTGCATCTTTCACGAGCATTTCGAGTACCTCTAGCCCGTGCTGTACCGCTTCACTATAGGTACTTCCGTGTGTCGCGGGCATAAGAATGCTGTTCGCCCACTCTGGCAGAATGACGAGATAAGCCTGATCTTCATCTGACCATTCAATGATCATTGAGTAGTGAAGGTGGCGTTGGCTCATAGCTAAGTACTCCGTTTTCCTTTTGCTATATGTAGTAGGAATTCACGTACAGCTTTTTCTTGATAAGGTTTGGCATCGTCTCCATCATGACCAGACAAAATTACGGTAATCTTTGGAGCAGAGGGGTGTTTCCACCTGGAATGACTTCCCTCTTGTGATACCTGATATGCTCCTACCTGTCGTAAGTTTGCCTTTAATTGACGTATCTTACGAGGCATACTATCCTCACACTTCACCGATTTGTTCAATCATAACATAGAAAGGTGCTTTTGTTAAGATAGATGATTTACTCAAACAGGGCTTCTCGCAGCGAGAAGCCCTGTTTGAGTAAATTTTGATAGGTTTTTGCAGTGCTCTAGCATCTCACGGCTGCGGCAAGAAGCCCTGCGCGCCGAAACCCGCGCCGAGGACATCTTTTGAGGATGCGCCCATCCAGCGATCAAGCACGGTGGCATAGACGGAACGGAAATCGACGGTGTATTTCAGGTTGCCGTTCTGGTCGAGGCTGCTCAGGCTGGGCGGCTCGCCAAAGATGCCCTTGTTGATGGGAGTGCCCAGCACGAACATGGGCGCGGCGGTGCCGTGATCGGTTCCCAGGCTGCCGTTTTCTTCGACGCGACGACCGAACTCCGACCAGGTCATGATAACCACTTTATCGGCTTTGCCATGACCGGCGAGGTCGTTGTAAAAGGCGGAGAGGCCGTTGGCAAGCGTGGTCATCAAGGCATCGTGGGTGGCAGATTGACCGGCGTGCGTATCAAAGCCGCCGAGCGTGACGTAGCCTACACGCAAGCCCAGGTCCTGCACGATGGCCTCGGCCAGGATTTTAAGCCCGGCGGCGAATGGCCCGGTGGGATAGGTCACGGCAGGACGATAGGTGGTATCAGCCTGGCGCAACTGGCGCGAACCATCCTGCGCGCTCAAGGCGGTAGTATCGAGCAAGGCCGCGTATGGAGCCGTTTTAGGGTAGGAGTTATAGAGGTTCATGAGCGCCTGCAAGCGCGCGTTACCGCCATCGCTGTCAGCCGGGTCGGGCGCGATGGCATAGGCTTTGACGCTGGAAACGGTCGGCACCTGCGTGCTGATCGATTGCAGCGCCTGGGCGGTCTGCACGCCAATATCGAGCGACTTAAAGGGGTGCCCCTGCTGGTCAACCAGCCCGGCCACAAGTTTGCCCAGCCAGCCATCGCTGCCATTGCCGTTCAAATCCAGCGTTTGCCAGATGTCCATAGCCTGGAAGTGCGAAAGGCTCTGGTTGGGATAGCCCACACCCTCGACAACAGCCAGGTGTCCGGCATCCCACAATTTCTTCAAGGGGGCCAGGTTGGGATGCAGCCCCAGGCGTGTATCGAGCGACAGCACTTTCGACTGCGCGATACCCAGCGTGGGGCGCATTTTTCTATAAAGCGGATCGGTATATGGCACAACGGTATTGAGGCCATCGTTGCCACCGGCCATCTGTACGACGATCAGGGTGCGATCAGTGGCCGTCTGCGCGATACGCGAGCCATCCAGCGATTGAGACATGGCCGAGGCCACACCGCGACTGAAGATAGCCGGCATGACCATACCAGCCGATACTGCTAACATGCCATCTTTTATCATTGCCCTGCGTGAGAGTTTCATAGAAAATGCTCCTTTAATTGAGATGATATTCAGGCGCTGCCATCATAAGGTAGAGTGTGCCGCGCACGCGATTGATCGGATAGCTCTGGCCACCGCTCAAGGCAATTTGAGAAGCGCTTTTACCGCTGTCTCTGGCGGTGAAGTAGTTAATCAACTGAGTCCGGCGGTTGCTATCGAGCGTGCCATCATATAAGAACGAGGCGAAGTAATCAACAAAGTTTTCGGGCGAAGCGATTTTGTTTGCATTGACGATGGCTTGCAGGTCCACTGAAGACGTTGACGCCGCGCGCGCGGCGCGGCCGCGCACTAAGAGCAGGTCCAGGTAGTTGAGGCGCGTCATCCAGGTGCCGCTATTGAGCCACAGCGCGCTCACCTTATCGCCCGGCCAGCCGGCAACATTGGGTGGATCAAACACGGTCTGTCCCATCAGGGTAGTAATTTGCGGCAGGCCAGTACCGTCGCCCTGCATACCCACCAGCGAACGGTACGCGCCAACGGTGAACTCCACGGGCGACTTGACGCGGCCCCGGTAGGCCTGAGCCGACGAGAACTGCGGCGAAAGCAGCAGGGTGCGCATGACCGCGCCCATATTGTGACCGCTCTTCACGTAACTATCGACGAGCGGTTGCAAATCCGCTGCCGAAGGATTTTCATACGAGAAGAAGGTGAAAAGCTTGCGCGCAATAAAAGCGGGAGTGGCTGGATGGTTGGCAAGAATGTTCACAACATCCTTGTAATCCAGGTTGCCGGTACGACCCAGGTACGTTTTAGTCAGGGTATTGTGATCGGCGGGATTATATTTAGATGCGAGGCCCTTGACATGCCAACCGGTCAGCGCGGCGGCTCCCTCGTAGACATCCACCTGTGAATAATGACCGAGACCAAGCGTGAATAACTCCATCAGCTCGCGAGCATAGTTCTCATTGGGCGAGTTCTTACTGCTTTTGGTCAGGTCCAGGTAGAACAGCATGGCGGGGTCAGACGTAATGCCCAGCAATATATTATCGAAGGTATCGAAGGCATGAGCGCGTAAGAAATTGTTCTGGATAATCATGCGCATATAGGCGTTTTTGCCGCCAACCTTGCGAAAGCTGCTGGTCAGGACGCCATGCCAGAAAAGCGTCATTTTCTCCAAAAGCGGGCGCTGCGTCCAGGCCATGCGCAACAACCACCAGCGCTGCTGGTCGACAGGCAAGTTGAGGTTGAGGTTCAGAGCTTTCAGGCGGTTCTCCATCGCGTCATCGGGAACCTGCGAGTAGTTGAGCAGGCGATCTACCGCGCCGCTATAGCCCAGGTTCCTGTACAGGGCCAGTTCGTCAGAAGTGGCCCCAAATCCGGCGCGCCGCAACAGATGTCCGATCTGCACCTCGCTTGCCATGGGGCCATGAATTACGCCGGCTAACCCGCCACGTGCTATCCATTGTTCAAACGCAACGCCGCCTGCCGCCGCGGCAATGCCAATGCCACTCAGCGCAGCGATACCCGCGAGTGACTTACCCATAAAGCGGCGGCGCGAAGGCACACGCCCGGCATTTGGGCTAGCAGGCAACGGCGACGCGGCAGCAGGCTGCATGGGTACAGTTGGCTCACCCACTTGCCCGCTAGCCGGTGTATTGTCGAGCAAGGCAGATGGAGCGGTAGCAGGTTGCATGGGTACAGTTGGTTCACCCGCGTCTGGTTGATGAACAGACGGTTGATAGAATGAGCCTTGCGGCTCAGTTGGCAGGTTAGAAAGTGGCGAATCCATTTGTAGTTACTCCAGCGTATGCTAATTTCATCTATTCGTGACCTATGAACATTCCATTTCGTCTTAGTGCATTATACAGTCATGAGAGACTATCTCTGGATGGTATTGTAACAGACAAACGTCAAGAATTTCTCAAGACATACTCTCTATTTCCTCAACGGCGTTGATTTGGGGGGTTGAACGCGATCAGTCGGACGCGATAGATCGCGTCCCTATCGATGCAGTTGAATTTCATAAAAGGCGAGCAACATTCGGTTATCATGTGGAACCTGTTGCTTGTGAACGCATGAAAATAACTATCGCACGCCCAGAAGATCGAGATATAGTAGCGGCGCAAGACATGGCACACGCGGGTAAGCAGAAACGTCCCCCTGGCGAAACGCCTCCCCGTTTATTTTTTGTTGCTCGTATGCTCATTGCGATGGTGGCTGCTGTGCTGTTTTTAGATGCTGTCCTCCCACTGCGCAATCTGTGGTTCCATGATGCGCTGCTGACGCAAATGGGAGCGTGGCC
>DAHVFL010000342.1 GCA_027316975.1 Chloroflexota bacterium
ACAACATGATCTGCCCACGCGCGGGCAGATCATGTTGTGTCTCTGATTTATTCGGCAGTGGTCGAGACTTTCTTTCCTGCTCCCTTGAAGCCAAACTTTTTGATGGTAGTGCGCAGCCAGCCAGCCGTCGGGCCATCGTCGATTTTCTTACTCGTCTCTACGAGAAAGGGGGCCGACTGGGGTCGCGGCGGCAACTTGTTGGATTCGCGCAGCGAGGCGAGTTCCGAGTAGTGCTGGAAAGCCCAGTACATATTGACGCGACACGATTTACAATTCTTGATATCATCTTCGTTTTCGGCTCCACACTGCGGACAGACTGTCATAGTAATTGCTCCCTCTTTATTAAATACGATGTATCCATCGCATCCCTACGTACCTTACAATTATATTATATAAGGCCCATACGCATCGCTTCGGCTACCGCTTGCGCACGGTCCGTCACTTGCAACTTACGGTAAATATCCTGCATTTTGCGTTTGACGGTCACTTCACTCCAGAACTGGCGCGCAGCTATCTCCTTATTGCTGCATCCCTCGGCGGCCAACCGGACAAGTTCGATTTCAAGATCGTTCAAGCCTGAACGCGCGCGTTCTTGCTCTTTGGTAAGTCGTTCATATTCGCTCAGGACGCGCGTGATGGCGCGGGCTTCACCTATCACGCGCTCTCCCCGGTAGACCGAGCGCAAGGCTGCCAGCAACTCACCGGTGGGCAGAGCCTTTTGCAGGTAGCCATACACGCCAATACGCATAGCGCGCAGCATATGATCGTCGGCAGCATAGCCCGTCACAATCACAACGCGGGTATCCGGGCAAGCACGTTGCAATTGCTGCGCCACATCAAGCCCGTTGGCGTTGCCCAGGAAGATATCGAGCAAGACAATATCCGGCTGGAGTTGTTTTGCCAGCATTACCGCCATGCGGCCCGTTCCCGCCTGACCTACCACCTGGAAGTCTTCCTGCTCGCCCAGCACAGCGCTTATTCCGCGCCGGATAAGCTCATGGTCATCTACGACCAGCACGCGAATGACAGCCTGCCCCATAGAGCCGCGCGCGTCAGGAGCAGCATCTCCCACCGCGCCGTCTGGAGTGGATGCTGCCTCCTCACGCGCGTTATCAGGAAGCGATGCCGCGGATTGCGAACTGGCGACATGGTGAGACGGGAAAAACGCAGATGTCATTTTGGCTCCATTATATAAGGTCCGGTCCATCCTGGAACAGGGGGTATGCCGAACAGAGATCAATAGTTCTATTTAGATACATCGTCCCCTTGCCCTCATTCATTAAACACCATTTGCCGCCACATTTCATCTCTCCTGATATTTATAGGATATTCTTCCTAGAGAGCAGGCAAGCGGCTAACTCGATCATTGATACGATCTGATACGAATGAATAGCTATCAAGATACGGTTGGAGTATACATCACGCTGAGAAATACGGGATAATACGTTATAATTTGAGGTGGATTACGAAGCAGGAGTAGGTATTTATGCGCATGAGAGAAAAGCACGAAGATTTCCCGGAAAAGTCTTCTCGAGTCACAGCTCATCAGAAACGAGACGTTCGCTCGTCAAACACTGAAGAACAGGCTTCGCCACCCGTAGAAGTTGCAGTTCAGCCATTACCTGTCGATTCGACAAGTTTTGCCTATCAACTGTTGCTTCTGCAACAACGCCTCGTCGCCTACGAACAGCTCCATCTTGAAGAGATAGCTGAACTGCGGCAAGAAATCGAGCAGTTGCGCCGCGCATTCCTGCAAGAAACCAGTCCCCAACTACACGCTATCTCACCCACGCGCAACAGGGAATAAAGGGGTAATTTTAGCAGGACCAACGCGCTGCGTTGGTCCTGCTAAAATTACCCCTTTATTCTTATGCTGTCGCTTCTATGCTGTCGTCTGAAGCGTGGCCGTTGCTGTTCGTGATGGGAGAGCCATCCACACCATTGAGAACGGGCAACTCGCGCGCTTTTGCTCCATTGCCATTACCATTATGGGCGGATGCTTCGGCGCTCGCGTTGAGAACGGGCAACTCGCGCAGTTTGGCGGATTTACCACGATTGCTGGATGAAAAGGCTTTTGCGACGGAGCCTTTCCCCACCTCAAGCGCGACGCTGGTCAACGTGGGAACATGACACAACATATTGGTATAGGAGGCATTAGCCAGCGGGCAATAGCACTCGCCTGCTTTGATGCTGCGGCGCAATTCGTCGGCTTTGGATGTTGTCCAGACGGACTTGAAATCGTAGTTGTGTTCGCGCAGGTTGCCCACGGACTCGGCGCGAATGCAGCACGTCCACACGTCACCGTTGGGCGCGATCTGCGCCGAGGCCACACCGGCCAGGCAGGGAATAATCTGCCGCTTTTCGACCAGGGTGCGCTTCACGATGTCATAGTAGCGGTCGCGGAACGCCTGGGTGATGCGCGGCGTGATGCGCGTGATATCGCCAAACTCGGCCTTGTGAATGCCTTCTTGCAAGCGCTCGATAACGGGCTGGTATTTCTGAATAGGCGGCGTGATGCCCATGCCGACGGTATCCAGTTCGACCCGCTCCTCAGCGATTTCGCTGATGAAGGAATCGGGCTTCAGTTCATCACGCACGAAGGCGTAGATGTTATCAAACTCGTCCACGTTAAAGTTGGAGATTACCGTATGCACGCCTAATGTGAAGTTCTTGTAGCGCCCTTTGAGCGCCTTCAGTCCGGCATAGGTACGCATAGAGCGTTCAAAATTGCCTTTGACGCCGCGCACAATATCATGCTTGACCCCCACGCCGTCCAGCGAGAGGTTGATAATCACTTCGGAGCCGGGAGCCGCCTGCAGCACGCGCTCGACGCGCTCCGGGATAATCTTATCCTGAATGCCGTTGGTGGGAATATTGATCACGCCCGGCCGGCAATGCCGGTAGGCGGCTTCCACCATTTCCGGCAGGTCTTTACGCAGCGTCGGCTCGCCACCGCTAAAAGTGAACCAGTAGGCGGCGCGACCTACCGACTCGAACGTCTTTTCGTACTCTTCAATGGTAAAATCATCGTTGGGGCGCTGCCAGACATTGCACGTTTTACAACGAGAGTTACAGCGATAGCTCACGCTGATGGTGAGATTCATTGGAAGAGCAAGAGGTTTGCCAAGCGCGTATGACGCCTGCATTTTCGCAATCTTCGGTAAAACTTCAAGCACAGCTCATTCCCTTCCTGTTAGCCTGATAGCATAGTACATTCATGGATTCTCTCTTTATCTTTTCGGCCAGAAATAGCTAGACCTGAGAGTAGGTAGCCCGGTTCCCCCTGGCACGCCAGTTTTCGCACACCGCTGGACCTGCGGAGCGTCCCGCACTTCTAGTCTATAGAACGATTGACATCCATGCAAGCAACGTTGGTATCAAGTGAGGGGTACAAATGTATCTTGTGTCGCCTACTATACGAGAAGAGGTCTGCGGGCTGTTCGCCTGCGGCGAACAGCCCGCAGACCTCTTCTCGTACAAAGCGCCGCCGCAGGCGGCAAAAAAACATATGACAGTGCGTTACTTTTATTATATCTACTCTCGCCAAGAAAAAAATCTGGCGCTTGTGATAAAGTATAGTCTATATGGTTGTTGAAAGCCAGGGCGACTGCAAGGGTCGTCTCTACAATACCACATATTTGCCTTTGCCGTTCGTGTATTGTATGGTAGGGGCGATCCTCATAGGCGTGAACTTACACACGGCTGTCATCCTGAGCGCAGCGAAGGATCTCTCGCGTGGCAGGCCGCAGATCCTTCGCTGCGCTCAGGATGACAGCCGACGGGCGGGTCGCCCTGGACTCCGCTTCCGGTTTTTCTTTTGTAAAAAGAATAAGGTTATTGGAAACCATTCAGGACAACCTTACCTTCCCATACTATTTTGGGTAGTGCATTATTCAGGAATGCACATTTACTATCTGGAGGTCTCACATGGATGATCTAACCTTGCTTGCCGACCTTCTGAAGAAGAGAAACACCATTGATGAACAAATCGCTAGACTTATCAGGCGTCCAGCACAGCCTGGACATGTTGGTGAGTATATCGCCGCTGCTATTTTTGGAATCAAACTTCACCCATCCGCTTCACATGGGAGCAGTGATGGTGAATTCGCAAGTGGGCCACTTGCAGGACGCAATGTTGATATCAAATTTTATCTTAAACACGAAAGTATACTTGATTTGAACCCTGTAAATCCTCCCGACTATTATCTGGTACTTACAGGGCCACGGGATACGTTAACCTCATCTCGTGAGGGAGTCCGTCCTTTAATTATTGAGTCAGTATTTTTATTTGATGGAAAGAGAATTATCGAAACACTGAGACAAAATGGTAGTAAAGTAGGTATTGCCAGCAGCATACGTCAAGAATACTGGAACGAAGCTGAGATCTACCCACATTGGAATAATAGGATTTTGCCACTAACCAATGAACAAAATACAAAGCTTGCCTTATTTCGATTGGGAGTGTGAATGTATGATCGATCTGCAAGACCCCACCTTACAGCAGCGGCTGCGGCGGCGCGCGCCGGAGGGTCGCTACGAGATCAGTGAAATTGAACTGGTGCTGGCTATTCGCGCGTGCGATGCCAGCGGGAATATGGATGGGTCGCGTATGCTTTGCGAAGCGCTGGTAGAGCGCAGCAAATCGACGGTCCAGCATTGCGCCAGGGGACTGAGCCACCGGCCAGATTTGCGCGAAGAGGCCGAGGCAAATATGGTCGAGCGTCTTTTGCGCGAAGCGCGGAACCCCGGAGAAGTCTTCATTACCCAGAACTTTATCCACGCGCTGCGTATGCTCTGCATCGATGAGTTCAAGCGCACGCTGCGCCAGGAGGGTCTGCTCTACCGGCGCGATAGCGAGGGGCGGCCAGGCGGACGCCCGCATCACGTGCCGCGCTCGATGATGGAGCCGCTCCACCCTACGCCCATCGATAGCGATGCGCCGCCAGCCGCCGATGTGGCCGATCCGCTCGACCAATATGAACAATTACACGCGCGCGAGGAAAGCTTGCGCATCCTGAATATGCTGGATGATCCGCTGGATCGCACGATTATGGTGCTGCGCGTGCTTCGGGCCTGGAAATGGGATGAGATCGCGCAGGCGTGTAAGCGCAACGAACGCACCATCCGCCTGCGCTACGAAAAAGCGTGCAGTGTATTGAAGATACGACTTGTCAGTGAAGAGCAAACCACTATTCGCAAAGCGCCACAACATAGCCGGCGGGAGGATAAGTAGCATGAATACCTTAGATATGCAACACATTAAAATGGCCTGGCT
>DAHVFL010000343.1 GCA_027316975.1 Chloroflexota bacterium
AATTACGTCTCCTCTTCGCCCGCGGTAGTAAACGGCGTAGTCTACGTAGGTTCGGAGGACGGCAACCTCTATGCCTTCGACGCTCAAAAGGGCAAGAGGTTATGGAATGTGCTTCTGGGTACTGCCATTCGCGTCTCGTCCCCCGCGGTAGTAAATGGAGTAGTGTATATCGGTTCGGAAGATAACTACCTCTACGCTTTAGACAGCCAGACAGGCAAGACGCTGTGGAAGGTCGCCACGAAGAGCTATATCCATTCCTCACCAGCCGTTGCCAACGGCATCGTGTATATTGGCTCGACCGATGGCAACCTGTATGCCTTCGACGCCGTTACCGGTCAGCAAGTATGGCGTGTAAGCACGGGAGCGGCTGTTTTCTCCTCGCCGGCGGTGGCGAATGGCGTGATATACATTGGCTCGCAAGACGACAAGCTCTACGCGCTCGACGCGGAAACGGGTACCCTTCTCTGGTCGTATATGACGGGTCGCCCCATCGACTCATCCCCGGTCGTGACGAATGGAATGCTGTACGCCGGCTCGTGGGATGGGAAGGTGTACGCTTTTGGGCTGCCGCCGGCGACTGCATGATCTGGTTTTCATGAGCTACCCTATACCTATAGCAATTTTCTCTTTTCTTGTGCATACTTGTATGTAGAAGGTAGTCATGCTATTATGCGGTGCAATACGTGCGAAAGGGCATACAAACAATGGCAAGACAGCAAAAACTACCGCGCAGACAAAAAACAACGGCACAACAAACGCATTCATCTCAGCCCTACGATAATGCATTAAAGGGCTTGATGGGCGATCATGCAGCAGAAATCATACCGGAGTTTGTACCGGAAGCAACAGTAGTAAGCGAGCAAAATAGCGAAATCAAGCAAGAAAACTTACGCGCTGATCTGGTCTATTTCATTCACTATGAAAACGAGCCACATATCTTAAACATGGAATTACAAACCAACTCGGATAGTGATATGCCTGCTCGTATGTTACGCTATCATGTAGGCCTACATCTTGACTATAAGTTACCGGTGATATCGGTAATCTTGTATTTGTTTGAGACAAGTGTCCCAGCATCTCCTTACAGGGAATTGAGCGGAGGGAAAGAGCAATTGACGTTTCATTACCGCGTGATAGCGTTGTGGACGCTTGAGGCAAGGGAATATGTTGAGAGGCGTGCAATTTACATGTACACATTTTTGCCGGGAATGAAAGGAGCAAATGTAACGTTGCTAAAAGAGGCGATAGATGGAATGAAGCAGCGTTACACCCAGAAACAATTAGCGCGTCATCTTACGAGGTTTCGAACAATTCTGCATCGTTCAACGATGTTGACGGATGCAGACAAACAACTTGTGGAGGATTACATGCAATCATACGACAGTTTGCTGGACAGCGATCCTTATATACAGCAGAAGATAGCTGAAAAAGCAGCTGAACAAGCAGCTAAACAGGCTACTGAAGGTGAAATAAGAGCCTTACAGCAGGTTGCCCTGGAAGCAGTAGAAGAACAGTTTCCCGCGCTGCTAGATCAGGCACGCGAAAGAGTTGTCCAGGTGAAACAGCCTGACCTTTTGCGCCTGCTGGTGAAACAAATTTATAAAGCGCCAGATGAGAAAACGGCGCGCTGGCTTTTAGAGACTCTTGCCGCTTGATAAAGTTTGCTTTCACATGTCAGAACAAGAACAACGCCCTGAAAAAGACGCGCCGCTGCGCCGCGATATTCGCGCGCTGGGGGATGCCCTGGGACGCGCCATCCGCCAGCACAGCCGACCCGAAGTTTTTGAAACGGAGGAGTGGCTGCGTTTGCATTGCCGCAGATTGCGCGAGTGCGCCGAACTACTGCAATCTGCCGGCAGTGATGAAGCGGCTCGTTTGCGAGAGGAAATCGAGACCTTAGATTCCGAGATCACTCATGTTGTTGAAGAGTGCGATCTCGCAACGGCTATTGATGTAATTCGCGCCTTCACTGTCTATTTCCACCTGGTCAATACCGCCGAACAGCAGCACCGCACGCGCCGTCGCAAAGAACATGAATGCTCCGCGCACCCAACGTCGCAGCGTGGTTCGCTGGCCGCGCTGCTGGACTTTTTCGAGCAGAACGGTATGAATGCTGCCAGTATACAGGAGCTGCTGAACCAGCTTTCCATCGAACTGGTATTTACGGCCCACCCCACCGAAGCCACGCGCCGTAGTTTGATTCTCAAGTCCAGCCGCATCGCGCAATTGTTGGAAGCATACGATCATATGGCAGAGATGACGCCGCGCGAGCGCACGCGCTGGCAGCGCGAACTGGAAAGTATCGTAGACCTGCTGTGGCGCATCGATTCGGTTGTGCATGTGCGGCTGCAACCGCTTGACGAAATCAAAATGGGCCTCTACTACCTGGAAGAAATTCTCTACTACGCGGTGCCGGAGCTGTATAGTGATCTGGAAGAATTGCTCCGGCAGCGCTATCCCCGGCATCAATGGAGCGTTCCTTCATTCCTGCGCGCCGGCTCGTGGATTGGCGGCGACCAGGATGGCAATCCGCATGTCGGGCCGGATACGCTGTTGCAGGCCCTGCGGCTGCAGCGCGCGCGCGTGATCGAACATTACCGCGTCTCTATCGAGAAGCTGGCGCAGGAGTTTTCGCAATCCCTCAAATATAGCGCCATCACTTCCGCCCTGCAAGAGTCGATTGAGCGTGATGCCGCCGCGATGCCGGACTATGATCGCGAGCTTGGCCCGCAGACGGCGCTGGAACCCTATCGCCGCAAACTCTCCTTTATGTGGAAACGCCTGGGTACGCTGCTATCGTCTACTAACGGCCCTGATTATAGCGGCACATATCAGAATGGCGCAACGAGCAGAGAACCTTCTTATAGTCATTCAAGCGAGCTGCTGGTTGACCTGGAGCTGTTGCGGGCAAGCTTACAGGCCGGTGGAGAACACGAGGTCACGCTGGGACGATTGACGATGCTGGTGCGCCAGGTGCAGGTATTCGGCTTCCATTTCGCCGCGCTGGATGTGCGCCAGCACAGCGAACGCCACGCCAGCGCACTGGCGGAGTTGCTCAGCGTCACCGGCCTGATCGAGGGAGATTATCGCGAGCTTGCCGAGGCTGAACGGGTGCGCGTGCTGGAAAATCTGTTGCGCGACCCGCGCGTGCTGCCGCGCCATGAACCTCGCTTGAGCGCGGACACGACTCATATCCTGGCGACCTTTGATGCTGTGCGCCGCGCCAGGGAAGAATTCGGCGAGAAGGCTGTTAGCTGCTCTATAATCAGCATGTCGCGCAGCCTGAGCGATTTGCTGGAAGTGCAGTTCTTCTGCAAGGAAGCTGGTATCGCCGGCCTGCCCATCGTGCCGTTGTTCGAGACCATCGAAGACCTGCGCACCTGCACGGACATACTCGACAGCGCCTTTTCCAACGAACTTTACCGGTCATACCTGCATACGTGCCACGATCAACAGCAGGTGATGCTGGGCTATTCGGACAGCAGCAAAGATGGCGGCATTCTGACCTCAAGCTGGGAATTGTACTCGGCGCAACTGCGGTTGGCGGCTCTGGGTGAGCAACACGCTATCGGTATTACCCTCTTCCACGGGCGCGGTGGAGCGATTGGGCGCGGCGGCGGCCCGATCTACGAAGCGATTCTGGGGCAGCCGCCCGGCACGGTCAACGGGCGCATTCGCATCACCGAACAGGGCGAGATGCTTTCATTCAAATATGGTCTTCCCGAAATCGCGCTGCGCAACCTTGAACTGGTGGTGGCCGGGGTTGCCGAATCCAGTATTCCTCGCGCAAAGCCGGGTGAAAGTGACGCGGAGCCAGGTGTTATGGAGCGTTGGACCACCATTATGAAAAGCCTATCGGAGCGCGCTTATGCCCGGTATCGCGGCCTGATCTACGAGACGCCCGATTTCTTGCGCTTTTTCGAGCAGGCCACACCCATTCTTGAGTTAGGCTGGCTCAATCTCGGTTCGCGGCCTGCGCGCCGCGCTCAAGGACGCAGCATCGAGGAACTGCGCGCAATCCCCTGGGTGTTCTCGTGGATGCAGAGCCGCTACGTGCTGCCAAGCTGGTACGGCGTGGGCACGGCGCTCGCAGAATATGTCGCGCAAACGCCCGGCAGCATCGAGGAACTGCGGCGCATGTATCGCGCATGGCCTTTTTTACGCGCCTTCCTGGATAATATGCAAATGACGCTCTCGAAGGCGGATATGCACATCGCCCGCCATTACGCGCTGCTGGTGGAAGATGAGCGCCTGCGCCAACGCCTCTCAGCCACCATTCTCGCAGAATACGAGCGCACAAAACGTATGCTGCTAGAGATCGTGGGAGGCCACGCGCTGCTCGATACCTCGCCAGTATTGCAGCGCTCGATTCGCCTGCGCAATCCCTACGTAGACCCTTTGAGTTATTTCCAGGTGACGCTGCTGCGCCGCCTGCGCGCGCTTGGCGGCCCCCTGGTGCTGGACGAATCGACGCAGGAAACCGCCAGCAGGCAAGAACGAGAAAGAGCGCAATTAACCTATGCTGTGCTGCTGACGATTAACGGGATAGCGGCGGGGTTGAGGAATACGGGGTAATCGCCCTGGGGCCATATGATAAAGGAAAATATGAGCGTATTTGAAACCATCAAAAACCGGCGCAGCATCGGCAAAATGACTCCTGAACGCCCGTCACGCCAGCAGATCGAACGCCTGTTGGAGGCGGCCACGCACGCGCCAAACCATCATAATGCGCAGCCCTGGAAATTTATTGTGCTGGCGGGCAAAGCGCGCGAAGAACTTGGCGCGCTCATGGCTGAAAACCTGGCGGGCAGGCTAGAGGACAGCCACAGCGAGAAGGCGCAGGCTATGCTCAACAAGGAGCGTACCAAACTGGTGCGTTCGCCTGTCGTAATCGTGGTAGCGGCGGAAATGCCCCGGCAGCCCAACGTGCTGGAGATTGAGAATATCGAGGCGGCGGCAGCAGCCACGCAAAATATGCTGCTGCTGGGTGAAGAGATGGGGTTGGCCTGCATGTGGCGCACGGGAGATGCCGCGTATGATGCGCGTGTCAAGCAGTGGCTGGGACTTGCGCCGGAGGAACACATCGTAGCGTTCCTTTACGCCGGCTTTCCCGCCATCCCGCGCCTTGAACGCAAACCCATCCCTTTCGAGGAAAAAACCACCTGGATTGGGTGGGAAGCGTGAACTTCAGGGCTGCTGTCATCCCTCGCATCACGCTGTCATCCCTCGCATCACGCTGTCATCCCTCGCATCACGCTGTCATCC
>DAHVFL010000344.1 GCA_027316975.1 Chloroflexota bacterium
CGTCCATCTTGCGGGTGTCCCGTCCATCTTGCGGGTGTCCCGTCCATCTTGCGGGTGTCCCGTCCATCTTGCGCCGCGCCACAACATGTATGAAAAACGCAGACGGGACACCCGCAAGGGGTGTCGCTACTGGTATCAATTTGTCCAGACTGCGCGGGAGCCGCCATCGACTCCGCCTGTAGTAAGCTGCTGGGGGCTGCCCTGAATAGCGTATTTGCCGGTTTTGGCGTCGTACTTGACATTGGTTACCCAGAGATCATATTCGCTGTTGGTATACTGGAAAAAGGCGATTTGTTTGCCATCGGGCGACCATACAGGCTGGCTCAGGTACAGGTTGCCCAGGATACGTGTGGAGGCGAAGTACACCGACATAGCCTGCTTCGCCGTGGTGGGATCGTTGGGCGTGGCTGTTACGGATGATGGCGGCGTAGCCATGATCCACAGGCCCATTTGCGTGACAGATTCGCGCCGGATGTAGGCAATAGCTTTGCCGTCTGGCGAGAAGGCCGGCTGGATATTCTGTACGGCGGGCGGCGTGAGGGCCACGCCTGAGTCCTGAAGCGGGGTATACTGGCCGGGATGATTGGCGATGGCGTTGGCATCAGCCAGGAAGATCTGGTCTACCTGCTGCGTGCCAGTTTGCGCATCATAGGCATAGTGGGTATAGGCGATTTGCTGCGCGCCGGAGGAATTCGCCGGCTGGTAACTCGCATCTGCGTCTCCACCATCGCCGAAGCTGGCATACGCTAACACTTGCGGCGTGGCTGACGGATTATTGAAGGGGATCGAGAAAACCTGTAAGTCCAGGAAGTAGTTGTTCCCGAACAGGCTGTTCAGGTCAGCCCACACAAAGTTCTTTTGCAGGTCGCTCAGGAACAGAATGCGCGAACCATCCTGCGACCACTCCGGCTGCATAAACCAGAAAAAGGTATTTTTCACAATATCTCTATTAAGAGGATCGGTATAGAAGTATCCATTGCCGCTCTTCAAGACCCTCACCGGTCCGCCATTCGCGGGTATCACGTCCAGGTTGGAGTAGTTCTTGAACTTCTCAATATAGGCGATCCATTTGCCATCGGGGGAAACCGCCGGGTCGTAGATATCGCGGGAACGCAGCAACTCGGTGTTCTTGCCATTGCCTGTGATAACCCACAGGTTATGATCAATGGTCAGGTAAAATTTTCCTTTGAACAGGTTTTGCGCGACCGTTACCTGTTTCCCGCCCGAATTGGTCGTGATGGTCGTACCGCTCGGCCCGTTGTTACCAATGCCAGAGCAGCCCTGGACGCTTAATGCTACGAGCAAGAACAGGCATATCGTCACAAACGGTGAATATTTTTTGCTGTATTTCATGGTTGTTATTCCCATATTCAAACCTGCAAAGCCTGGGGCGACTCAAAGACAACGGCGAAGACCAAATCGAGCAGGCCACGCAAACCTGACATAGTGTCGATGCTGTTGCCGAGACTCAAGGAGCTGATATCGGCCAGCGTGCCGCCAGACGTGGGCAGCGTCGCAACGGGGCCAGCCACGGACGCTGGCGAAGGTTGACGCGCCGAGGCCAGCAAAGTGTTATTGCGACTTACAGCAATGTTGCAGGCGGCTTTGTTGCCGAGCGCGAACATCTGCGCGATAACCGGAATGATCTGCTCGCAACGCGGCTGCACAATCGATTCGCCGCTCGGCAACGTCATGGGCACAGAATAGGGCGGCCCCAGGATGACGCGGTTGATTTTGTTAGTGTCAAGCGCGCGGGCAAAATTCGCCACTTTGAGGGCGTCGGTCAAGGACATATCGGTCTTCACGAAGCCGTTCAGGTCGTTAGCAAGCTGCGGCAGTTGGCCGATGATGCTTGAATTGGAAAGCTTGACCTTCAAGGAGTTAAGTACCTGCTGCTGGCGCGCTGAGCGGCCAAAATCGCCAACCAGGTCGGCATGACGCGACCGCACGTACTCCAGCGCTTCGGTGCCGGTAAGGTGCTGCGGGCCGGGTGCGATGTAGAGACGTTTATAGGCAAATTTGTCGCCCGTAGTGTTGCCGACATCGTCCGGGTAGGTATCATCGGTGATGGGATGGGTGACATCCACATCGACGCCGCCCACTGTATCGATTACTTTAACAAAACCATTCAGGCCGACCCAGGCGTAGTAGTTGATGGGAATACCAAAATCCTGCTGGATGGTCCGGCGACTGAGATCGACGGCGCCGGCAAAGCCGCCCTGACCAAGACCATAGCCATTCGCAAAGGCTTCGTCCAGCTTGCCCATGCCGTAGCCGGGAATGTTGATATAGAAGTCACGCGGGATGGAGAGCATTCCGACTGTTTTGGTGGCGGGGTCGATGGTGACGATGATATCGGTCTGCGCCAGGTAGACGGTTGAGCCGCCGGTGGATGTGCCGAATTTCTGATCGGTATCACTGCCAAGCAGCAGAATATTGATGCGCGGCCCGCTCAAGATATCGCCGGTGCGTCCCTTGTTAGGGTCCTCTTCTCCTTTAGAACGTTGCACCTGCTGGCCGGTTATATTTTTGACGGCGCTGGAAAAGTTTGCCTGGTAGTAGGCAAATGCGCCGCCGCCGGCCAGTATCAACACGAGCAGAATGACAGTTACGACACGGGCCCAGATTGGGTAGCGACGTTTCCTGGCAGGTCTTTTGTTTCTGCCATTACCGCCGCCCCTGCCACCGCTATCCCCCCCGTTCCTGCCGCCTCCATTACCCTGCGACAGAGACGGTTGCATAGAGGGGGGTCCGCCCGCGCCGGGGTATCCTCCGTTTTCACCCATTGGCTGCATGGGAACTTGCGCGTAAACCGGCATAGACATAACGGGCGCATTGGTATTTGGCCCGTACAGAGGTGGGTTGAGCGGCGATGAAACGGGTAATTGCAGAGGTGGCGGCACCGGCTGATTTGGAAAAATAGAAGAGTTCGGCGTTATGCCAGATTCGCGAGGCGAGATCGGGCCGTTCATAAAAGCTTGCGGGTTCACTGGCTGTGGAGCTGGCCCCATGCGCCATGCCTGTTGAGGCTGGGGAGGCATGAGAGGTTGGGACAGTCCGGGTGGCACGCTTCTTTGTTCCACAGTGTCCTGCTCTTCGATAGCATTGGGATGACGCGGGCCAGGGTGCGGTGGTGGCTGGGGTTGAGAAAGTGGCTGCTGAACATTGCCAACATTCCAATTCGATAACAATCCTGAACGGGGAGACCGGGGCGCGGGCGGCTGGTTAGTCCAGGGATCATTGCCATTGGGGTCTGACGACCAGCTATTCATGGCGGCTATATGATCAGGGACATAACCTTGAACATTTCCCTGTTGCTTCATAAATTTCACAAATTGGGATTTCAACTTTGCTTACCTGCTTCCTGATGAATTGATCCTGTGACTACCATATAACCAGGCATACCTCCACTCCACCTTCACTCCCGCCACTTCGATTTCTTTCTTCTGCTACCAGACCTGGCTGTGTTTGCGCATATATCCTCATCAGTTTTAAGGATAGAGTTATAGAGAATAGCCGGACTTTCCTTTAATATAACGAACGGCTCTGTTTTACCTTCACATGCTGGCTACTGCTATACCAATTGTTTCCATGACATGCCAGAATGACAGGCCTTCTACTAGTTAAACGCCTGTTGATGGGCAATCATCACATTACAGGCTCTATTGTCCTATTACGAAAAACGCAAAACGATAACGAGATATTAAAGGTGAGATAATCATAGATTAACCTGCTGGTAATTATGACGCGCTACCCTTGTATATGGGATAAGAGTGGATTGTTACGGTCAAGAGGAAAAGTTGTTATGCGCGTTGCGATTATCACCGAGAATTTTCTGCCAAAGCTTGACGGGGTGACACGCACCCTGGCAAGGCTGCTTGAATTCTTACAAAAAAATGGGCACCAGGCTTTGCTGCTTGGTCCTGAAAGCGGTATGGGACAGTATGCGGGTGCGGAAATTGTTGGCACGGCTGGTCTACCCCTGCCGTTCTATCCAGAACTCAAGTTTAACTTCTTTCGTCCTCTGTTTATGCGCCGCTTGAACGAGTTTCGCCCGGATATCGTTCACCTTGTCGATCCCGTTGTGCTGGGCGCAACCGGGCTGGCGGCGGCTCGTGTGCTCAACCGGCAGGTTGTATCGTCTTATCACACTAATCTTGCCGTCTACTGCGGGCATTTCGGCTTTTCCATCTTTACCCGGCCAATGTGGTCGTATAACCGGTTCATTCATAACCAGTGCGCGCTCACCTTTTGTCCCTCGCCCTCTACCGCTTCCGTCCTGCGCAAAGAGGGCTTTGAACGGGTGCGCTTCTGGCCACGCGGCGTGGATACCACGCTTTTTCGCCCGCAGAGGCGCAGCGAGTCATTACGCGCCGCGTGGCTATCCGCACGCGCAAACCCCGAAGAGAAAGTCATTCTGCTGTATGCTGGCCGCGTCTCGTGGGAAAAGAACCTGCGCCTGCTAATGGCGGCATACCGCGCAATGGATCACACGCGCTGCCACCTGGTGATCGTCGGCAATGGCCCCGCCCTGAAAGAGGCACAGCAAGAAGTAGCAGAAACGCCGGTTACATTTACCGGCTATCTGACAGGGGAAGAACTGGCGATAGCCTTTGCCTCGGCGGATATCTTCGCCTTCCCATCGACCTCTGAGACATTCGGGCAGGTGGTGCTGGAAGCGATGGCGTCGGCGCTCCCCGTCGTTGGTGTGCTGTCCGAGGGTGTGCGCGACCTCGTAGAAGATGGGCAAAGCGGCTTTCTGCTGGACGCGGCAGGACTCGACGAGCACGAGCAGGCGCGGGGTTATCGCATTCGCCTGGAACACCTGGTACATAACGTCGTCATGCGCTATACGCTGGGCCAGACCGCGCTCTTCAAGGCACGACAACGCTCCTGGACCTCGGCGATGCAATGCCTCGTCGATGGCTATCAGGATGTGATTGCTGGCGCGCTACCAGGTGCGGCCTAATCACGGAGTTTATCCGAGGGCGACCGCAAGGGTCCCTGACATGTTTTGGATACATGCGGAAACAGCCGTAGAATAGACCCCAGGGCGACCGCAAGGGTCCCCTCCCCACACAACCCTACCCCCGCCCTTACAATGACCACGAAAACGGTGGCAGCGTGATCAGTTTATTGCTCTTTTTCCTCTTGCCGGGCCTGTAAAAAGGCCAGGATGAGCGAGCCGATCAATACGACGAGTAGCACGATCTCCATTGTACTGAAGGTTTTTTTCTTTTGCATAGCTGTATCTC
>DAHVFL010000345.1 GCA_027316975.1 Chloroflexota bacterium
GAATCTCGCTGAACAACACGCAGATTCTTCGCTGCGCTCAGAATGACGGGCGACGAGACGGCTCAGGGTGCGAAGTGAACGCTTACAGGTTCTTATCAGACGCGCCAGATGCGCGCCCCGACCTCTGGCAGACCAGCAAGCGATAACATGCCACCGGAAACGACCGCTTCGGCACCTGTGAGCAGTTCGCGAAGATGTGTCCCATCGGGCAAGGCGGCAGCGCGTACCGGAAGCGCGTCCAGTTCGTCTCCTGCGCGTCGCGCTACAATCAGCAAGCGTTCCTGGGGGGCTTCGCGCATGAAGGCTACCGTATTGCCTTCGGCATGGAGCAACTGGAAACCTCCATGACTGAGGGCAGGCGAATCGAGGCGCAGGCGTATTAATAGCTTGAAGTATGCGCGTAAATCGGTGTTCCAGGCTGATTGATCCCAGATCATACAGCGCCGGTTATCGGGGTCGCCAGCTCCCACCATGCCAATCTCGTCACCATAGTAGATACAGGGTACGCCCGGATAGGTTAAAAGCAGAGCGGCTGCCAACCGCAACCGTGTAATGTCCTCGCCCAGGTGGGTCAGCACACGCGGCGTATCGTGGCTGCCCAGCAGATTGAATTGTTGAATGGCAACCTGCCAGGGTATCGCCGCCAGGAAGGTTTGCCACTGGGCCACCATCGCCCCGGTTGGAAGAACCTGCTTATCAGGCCAGTTGCGCCGCCAGACTTCGGAAATGTTGAAATCGGTCAGCCATTGCAAGACGGGAAACATGAAGCCCTGGTAATTCATGGTGGCATCCAGTTCATCGCCCTGTAAATGCGCCGTGCCATCATAGAAATGCTCACCGATCAAATACGCGCCGGATTTTTCAGCTTTAACTGCACGCCGCATACCGCGCGCGACCTTATGCTCCAATTGTATCTCATTCTGGCGACCGAGCATATTGGCGACATCGATACGCCAGCCATCGATGCGAAAGGGCGGCTTGAGCCAGTAGCGCATTACAGAGTCATGAGCGGCGTACATATACTCGCGCAGCCGATTGCTGTAGTAATTCAATTTGGGCAGGCTGCGCACGCCCATAAATTCTTCATAGGTTGCAGGATGTTGGTAAAACGTGTAGAAGTCCCCCGTCTCTGAAGCGACATCGGCCTGCGCATTGAGAAACCAGGCGTGGCCTGAGCCGCTGTGATTTGGCACGATATCAAGCATCAGGCGCATCCCACGCGCATCGAGGGCTTCGCGCAGGGCTACCAGGTCAGTTTCACCGCCGAAGTGCGGGTCTACCTGCTTATAATCAATGACATCGTACTTGTGATTGGTGGGCGCGGTAAAAATAGGTGTGAGGTAGAGCGCCGTGACGCCCAGGTCTTGCAAGTAATCCAATTTTTGCGTAATACCGGAGAGATCGCCGCCGTAAAATTCACACGCGCCAGACTCGGAATGCGGGCGCGGGCGCTCGCCCCAGGCGCGGGCGATTACCGGCTGGCCGTGACAATCGTATTCGCCAGTACGCACGTTATTGGATGGATCGCCATCGTAGAAGCGGTCGGGAAATATCTGGTAAAAGACGCTATTGCGTACCCATTCGGGATCGTGGTAGTTCGCCAGGATTTTGAAGTCGGTGGCATCGGTGGGAGCGTGGCGTGTGATGCCTCCGGCGGATAACCAGTACCCTCCATCACTGGTTTGAATAAAAAAACGGTAGTTGGTACGCGGCATATGCAGTTTCAGATCGATTTCCCACCAGCGCGCGACCTCCTCGACCTGAGCCGGGCGCATCTCCTGTATTCGTTGTTCGCCATTAGGGGTTGTGCGCAGGAATACGCGCTCGATGGGCGCTTCTACGTCCGCGCGCAGGCGCAGGGTAAGCGATACGCCGGTTTGCGCTGCTTTGCCTGTCACATAATACGACGAACCATCATGGTGAACGCTTTTCGTCCAGAAATCGTCGGGCATACATCATCCTTTATATTTTTCCATACTACTACATAACATCTAACTTGCCAGCGCAATTACCAGAATGCCGGAGAAAATCAGGCCCGACCCAACCAGGCGAATCGCGCCCAATTCCTCGTGTAGCAACTTCCAGCCGAGCAAGGCCGCGAAAACTACACTCACCTCGCGTATGGCTCCGGCATAACTGACCCGGATGATGGTATAGGATTTGAGCGCGAGAATATAGGCCAGCAGGGTGAAGATGCCTACTAGCAGGATACGCAGCCAGTTCGCGCGCCATTCAGCGCCAATGGCCGCCTTGCCATAGCGCATCAACACGGCGGGGGTAATAATCGCGGCAGCGAGCGCGATTACGATTACGGTGTATGGCAAAGGATTCACACGATGCACTGCCGCCCCATCAATGGTGGTATAAATGGAGATACAAAGCGCCACTCCGAGCGCCATGCCCGGCGCGTTTGTGCTGAGTTTCGCGGCCTTGCGCAGCGACCACCAGACCTTGCCGCCCACAATTACCAGGCCAAGCACTAATAAAGAGATACCAATCGTGCCAGGTAGCGTAGGCCGCTCGCCGAGGAAGATCGCGGCCCAGACGACCAGCAAGGCTGGAGCAGCTCCACGCGCCATCGGATAGACCAGCGAAAAGTCGCCGTTCTCATAGGCACGTATCAAAACGACATAATAGATGGCTTCCACGATTGCGCTGCTCAGAATAAAGGGCCAGATACTCACTACGTTGATGGGATTGAGTAGTACGAGAGGTAAATAGATGAGCACGCCGACCAGCAGCGCCAGCCAGATCATCACCTGTTTCTCCCTGGCGCGTTTCACAAACAAATTCCAGGTAGCGTGGAGCGCCGCCGCGATAAGCAAGAGTCCGATGGCTAGTAGAGGCATGAAATAGAACCTTCTTTGTTAGCTGCTGCAATGTGGATTTGGATTCCATTGTATCCCAGACTCTATCGTACCTGCCATATGCCAACTCACTATTTCTTGCGCTAGTAGTCTGTCAAGCTTCATGTAGCGGATTCGCACAAACCTGGCACCCAAAAGGAAGAGGTGTCACTCCATGAGCCATCTTGCCTGTCATCCTGAGCGAAGCGAAGGATCTCTGCCCGGCGGGAGATCCTTCGCTTCGCTCAGGATGACAATGCACTGCATCAGTGAGATGAAGGATGACAATGCGCTAGAGTATGTGTACAGTAGGAGAAAGAGCAGCTTTCCTGGCTGAATGAAATGTGTCGTGCGTAAACGACGCTTTGAAAAACGAATGGAGAAACAAAGAGAGTTATTGTTGAGGAGACACCAATGACGCTCTCGCTTTTTGCGAGGGTTCGCGATGCAGTTGAAAAAGCTCCACTGATGCGCCAATCAAGGCGGCATCGGTGCTCAGGCGAGCCAGCGCAATCTTGACCGGGCGATCGGTGATGGTTGCAACATGCATGGTCAAAGTACTCTGGATACTGGCGAATAAAACTTCGTTAGCGGCCAGTACGCTGCCACCTAAAATAAGCGCGTCGGGCGAGTAAATGCCGATATAGCGGGCAACGGCAGCGCCGAGCCAGCGTCCAATCTCCTCATAGATGCGCAGGGCGACCGGATCGCCCTGCATGGCTTCTTCAGCCAGTATGTGCGCGTTCAATGCACCGTGTCGAGTAAGGCTGCTTACTGAACCGTTTTCTTCAGCGCGTTGGTAGCAACGCTGCGCCAATCTTTGGATAGCTTCCAGCGAGATCAGCGAATTGATGCAGCCGCGCCTGCCACAACTACAGCGCGGCCCGCTGGTAGCGATAGGCAAATGCGCCACATGCCCAAGACCTGCCTGCGAGGATTGCTCTACCTTTCCGAGATGCGCGAAAGACGCGCCAACAACGGCGTTGAGGGTCAGGTAGAGCAGGCGTGGGTATCCTTGCCCCGCGCCGAAGGAATATTCGCCCAGCAGCGCAGCGTCCACATCGACGCACAGACGAACAGGCAGATTGAACTGCGCTTCGAGCAAATCGCACAGGAGAAGATCATTGAGTGAAGGCAAAATGGGGATGACACGCAGGCGGCGACCCGTCGCGTCAAGCGTTCCCGGAATGGAAAAACCAAGTCCAATGACATGCCACCCTATCGCCCCGGCATAAGCCAGCAGGTCGTCAATGACCCGCAAAAATGGTTCCAGTGAGGCCGCCATTGGCCGCCCCCGCAGCGTCCTGGCGTAGCATCGATAGCGTATAGCGCCTCTCCGATCAACCAGAGCAGCGCTCGTTTGCACGCCAGCGATCTCAAGGACAATGGCTACATGGTGGTCTGGTGTTTTTCGCTGACCTGGCACCTGTCACACTACATTCCAGTATAAATATAGAACACCCGTTCTCTATTTAACAGAGTAACAGCAACAATTACAGGAACAATAACGACACCTTATGTATTGAAAGTATAACGGGTAACTTGAACATTTGTCAAGAGCAAATGTTCAAATGGAAAGCGTTTCAAGATACGCTGTTTTCAAAGCCAGGAGAAAGAGAAATCTTTGCATCAATTCCATTAACTCTACCAGACAAATGAACAAGTGACCCTCTTCGACTCTTTTTCAGATACCTTTGCGCTTGTGTCAAACAAAGTAATAGGGCATTCTTCACTATGGGTAACCTTTGTTGCCATACTGTGCTGGAAGTAAATGCATGGAGAGAGATGTAGGAGTAACTATGAAAAAGCAGAATAAAAGCTCATCTGTAAAGCCAGGTAGCAAAAGAAAAAGCATTCTTACGCGTACAATGATCGCGCTTGTGTCATTGATAGGGAGCATCGCGTTGAGTGCGACGTTGATCGGCACATTTTCCGCATTTGCCGCCGGAATAAGGGAGACACCGACGCAGGCTAATCCCTGGGGCCTTGCCTTTGATAACGGGGGACATGTCTGGGTAGCAGAGCCTGGTTGCGACGCCGAACCCAATTGCACGACCGCCTTTCAATCATACATCGGTGAATATAATCGCTCCGATGAGTCACTGGTGAAAAATTACTTTGAGCCGAGCGGATATTCCAGCCCGGTCTTCCTGGCTGTTAAAAATAACAATATCTGGTTCACTCAATCCACGACCAACGCCATTGGTGAGCTAATCCCCGGCAGCACACCTCAGTGGAAACAGTGGAAAGTGCCTACCGCCAGCGCCAATCCATACGGTCTGATTTTTGACAAAAACGGCAATCTCTGGTTCACCGAGTATACCGGGAACAAGATCGGATTCTTCAATCCCTCGACAAAGACATTCGCGGAAACCACCGTGCCTACCGCCAATAGCCATCCTTACGG
>DAHVFL010000346.1 GCA_027316975.1 Chloroflexota bacterium
CGCCAGCAGCACGCCGATCTCTTGAAAGCAGTCGGTTTCAAGATGAACCTCTAGGAATTTAAGAGATACGTACAAAAACGCGCGTTTTTGTACGTATCTCTCTTGACATGATAGCAGTTTTATAGTATTATTATAGTTGTTACTGTTACTGCTACCGACCAGGAGGCACAGCATGGATCAGGCAGTGAGCCAGGCGCACGAGACGCGACAGGAGCAGGTTGTGTTGCACGACCGCTTCGACGCGAAGATCTTCGGTGAGACGCTGGAGATGTACCCGGATCTACAGGAAGTGATTGAGACCGGTACCATCAACGAGGCCGCGCCTTTCGTTGAGGATACATTCTGTTCGTTCTACAAAGCCGCCCCTACACTTTTGCCCGCCGAAGACTTGACACTCTCCGCGCAGATCCGGCGCAGGATGATCGCCGAGATGATGGGTACCGTCGAATACCAGCAGGTGCGCGCCGCTGGCACAATGTACGACCAGTTCTCTTCTGCGATTGCGACGACCGCCGTTTCCTACAAGGTCATGGAGAAACTGGATAGCAAAACGCGCAAGCGTCTCAATGACCTGCAAGAGGCTGAGGCGGAGGCCGAAAGTCTGTTCAACCAGGCGCAGGACCTCGAGCAGCTCGCGGGTCACGCCGACCAGGACGATGAGAGCGGCCAGGAGATGTATCAGCAGGCGCAGGAGCTACGCGACCAGGCCGAGGCCGAACGTGCCGCAGCCGAAGAGCTGTATAACCAGATCGAAGCCAACGCTGAGAAGCTGGAAGACGCCGCGCGGCGCGCCGCAAGGGAGGGTCTTGCGCAGGCCGGGGCCGAGATCGACGAGGCGAACAACGCCATCAGCGCTTACGGCGGCGGCGGCTACTCGCATGAGCAAGGTATGCCTAAGCGTGCCGAGAATGCCAGGGAGAAACTGGCCCTGGCGAAGCGTATCATGGGTAACAAGAAACTGGCCCGGATCGCCGAGCTGGCCGGGCGCATGGTCAACACGGCCTTGCACAAGCAAAGGTCTAAGGTTCTCCACCCGCCCGATGAGGTAGTCGGGATCACTACCGGCGACGACTTCAATATCATGCTCTCGGTCGAGTTGGTCAAGCTAGGCGACGAACTGCTGGAGATGCTGTTTTATCAGCAGTACTTAGAAAAATCTCTCATGCAGCTTGACTTGCGCGGCCACGAGAAGCAGGCCAAAGGACCGGTAATCGCGGCAGTGGATACCTCCGGCAGTATGGACGAACTGCTGGGCCGCGGCAAGGTTCCGACCACGAAAGAAGTATGGGCCAAGGCCGTTGTACTGGCGCTCTTAGCCATCGCTAGGAAGCAGCGCCGGGACTTCGCCGTGATGTTCTTCTCATCCTACGGTGAAATCAAGATCTTCCGCTTTGCAAAAGCGCAGGCGACCTCTAACGAGTTGATCGAAGCAGCCGAGTTCAGTTGGAATGGTGGGACCGTCTACGACGATTGGATGCGCGAAAGCCTTGCCATGAGCGAGGAGAGCCACTTCAACAACGCTGATGTCATTGTGATATCCGACGGCGACGTGGGCATCCGCAACCAGGAGCGCGAGGACTTCAACCGCCGTCGCCATGCCAAACAAATGCACGCCTACGGTGTCCTGCTTTCCCACTCCGCGCAGCACGGCCGGAATTTGGCAAGCGTTACAGATGCGATGGTAACGATTAGTGATCTCGAGCAGGACGGCGCGGCCCTTGACATGATGTTCAACATTTAACGACGCCAGGGAAGAGGGGACATCTCTCTTCCCTTTTCTTTTCCCCGATTTCTTACAAAAACGCGCGTTTTTGCACTTGACAAGGATAGTATCTTTATAGTAGTATTATAGCAACGGATATGAGACGTTCAGGAGTCCAGACGTTTAGACTCCCAAGCAGAAGAGAGGGCCAAGCTATGTACACGAACGAGATCAAGGAGTCATCCGCACAGTTCCCGATTCTAGGCTATACCGTTATTGCCAGCCTGGACACCAAATCAGAAATCAGCCACGATCGTCTGCTCCAGCTTATCACCCCGCTTGGTTTCGGCAACTTCCTCCCGCCGCAGGTAGAGCCGCCGACCTACTTCCAGCGTGCCATCGCAGCGTGGATTAAGGAACTCAAGAACAGCGCGATCCCCGCAGCTCTCATCGACGACGACGGGAAGTCCCTGGTCAGGCGCATCAAGGGACCCGATAGCGATGTGTTGATCTTCGCCCTGGTCAAAGAGAATGTTGACCTGGCCGCCCTCGGATTATCGTACCTCACCAACCTGCGCGTCTTCTTTGTCAAGCCGCCCCGCGTCAAGGAGGGCGAGCAGCCCCAGCCGGGAACACTTACCCTGACGCTCACGCCCAGCGGGGCCACCGACCCCCGGACGTACTGCCCGAACGCACAGGAAGCGGCGCTCTTGTCCAACCTACAGAAGTGGGTGGACCACTACGCGGTGACCTACAAGAGCAGCGAGCTGTCGCGCATGGTCAACGATATCATCGAGAGCATGGGCGCGGCACGCATGCGTCTCTCAGGCGGCGTCCACTTCGTTCCCTACGCCCAGCGCGACAACCTGGCTCGCCTCAAGCAGCTCGTGGAGGTCTCACTTCCCACCAGCACCGGCGGGAAAAGCTCCTCGACACTCATGCATCTCCCGATAATCGACGAGGAGAACAGTCGCGAACAGGTTAGTGGAAGCGCGCACAGCGCGTTTGTGCAGCGCGTGGACTCCTATGAGGAGAACATGCGCCGCTTCCTGCTGGCCCACGAGACCGTCGAGGGCCGGAAACTGAAGCCGATTAAGAAGAAGTACATGGAAGAGCGGATCGCGCAGTACGAGGAGATGAAAGCCGAGCTTGAAATTTACGATATGTTGCTGGGGACGCGCCGACAGGAGATCGAGAGTCGTGTGAGCGCACTCGAGGAACAGGCCCTCGCACTTATTGGCTTGTATGGGCAGTCGATTGCTAACCAGGACGACGAGGAGCAGCCAGCCGAGGAAGTCGAAGTATCCTAAACGTTCGAACGTTTAGGAGTTCAAACAGGCGGCGGTCACACCAATGAAGAAACAACTACAACAACAGCAGGGGAGCAGCAAGGCGAGTTGGCCTAATACATACATTGGTGACACCAGGGGCAACATAGCAATATTGCTGGACACGCTCTGCTAGAGGATAGTTGACCAACAGCATCACAAACAGCTACGAAGAATTCAGTCATAGAGTGCGCGTTTACCAACAACGGAGGCAAGGGGCGGTGCTTGAACAGGGAGTCAGGTTACCCCATTGTTCTTGTTGATCTAAAATGGGACGGCGAATGCTTCACTCCCTGTTCTCACCGCGAAGGACTCTTGCGCAATTTGCGTAAAAACTCTGGCATATCTTGAAAGATCGCCATCTTCGTATGTTTGTTTCCGTCGCAGCTTTGGAATCACAGAATAGGCGAAGGTTCGCACATCTTTGAACCTGAACTCAAAAATCTCTGCTGCCGGGATGCGCTCCAGGTAGCGCAGGAACTTCGATGAGCCAAAGAACGTCTGCGGCATAGGTGGGCCGTGCTGCGCCAGTGTTTCGCCCATGCTGGATGTTCTGTTTAGCTACCTATGCAGCTGTCTGTGAATGGCATTGCCCCCTCGTGTTCTCAAGAAAAACACAAGCACCGAAACCACAGGGAACTCGGCAGCATGCCGCTGCCGAATTCCTCGCCTCTCATGTGCGTGGAACTACAGAGGTTACTCGCTAGCCTGTTCCAGTGGAGAGACAACGCTGAGTTGCTGTATATCCATCAGGGAAGTCCCTTCACTCACCTGGATACCTGTTCTCCATCTTTCAGGAAGTAGATGTCAGGATGGTCAACAACCCCAAGTCGTTGCATCACCTCTCGCAAATCTTCAGATTGCGTAAACTGGCGGGCCTTCTCCAGGTCATCCCACTCAAGAAGAATGACCAGTTCATTGGGGTCAGTGGCATTGCGGAAAAGCTGTCCCCCTCTGGAACCATTGGCCTGGCGGGTGACACCGTCTGCATCAAACCCTGGCTTCCACTTCGAATAATCCGCGACTTTATGTCGGATAAGTAGGTATGGCATAGTACGTCCACATCCTTTCTGTTTTGTCGTTCTGGGCCTGTTAAGCCCACATGAGCATTTAACAACACTACATCTACAAGAACAATGGGTAGCGCGTCGCACTAGAAGAGACTCAATCTCTCGCTATACCAGACCGACTGACGCGAGACCCTGTTGACATCATTCATGCTGCTTGGATCCTCCAATCCTGGGCCAATGGATGCGGCCCCTTCACCGTTGGCCTGATGTTCTGGTTGAGCGAGAAGAAGTTGGTTGGATCATATTTGTTCTTGAGAGCGACCAACCGTTCGTAGTTGACCCCGTACGCAGCTTGCACCTGCTCATCCCGCTCGTCGTTCAGAAAGTTGATATAGACCCCTCTGCTCGCGAATGGTTGCATCGCCGCCCAGAACTTGTGTGTCCACTCTATGTGCAGGTCGGCTTGATCGTCCTCCCAGGCAGCGACTATACTCACGATATAAGACTCATCGCGCAGTGCAAATGCAGTTTCGGTCGCACCGACCCGGCTTGCAACTCCATGGATATGCTGAATCAGCACCTGCGAAAACGGTGAGGTGCAGGCTGCGCCATAGTCGGCGATCGAGTCGATCGCCTCATCGCTGAGATTCGAGAGCGTGCTTGCTTTCTGATAGTAGTAACGTCCATCTGGCACTCCCTCATTGGCCTGCGTGATCACTTTGAAATAAGACTTCGGGCGAATCAGATCGACCATGGGCACACCGAACTTCCTGACCGGTTCAACAAGACGCTCGCCCTCATCCATTGGCCCACAGTAGCAGAGACTGATAGTAATCGCTGGGAGACCGGCTGGCATGGTGATGAGGGATGCATAGACCGTCAATTCATCGGGAGCGCTACTGGTGTACTCTCGATAAAAATGTAAAACCTCCTTCACTCTCGCCAGCGGATAGACGACCTTGCCAGCTAGCACCGGACCGATCGGATGCATCTGGAACTCGAAGGCGGTCACAATGCCGAAGTTCCCGCCACCACCCCGCACGCCCCAGAACAGGTCTGCATGCGAGGTCGCGCTGGCCGTGAGCACTCGCCCATCAGCGGTGACGATGTCAACCGAGAGCAGGTTGTCAATGGTCAAACCGTATTTCCCCATGAACCAACCCAGTCCGCCGCCGAGCGTGAGGCCCGAGAGCCCCGTCCCAGCAACG
>DAHVFL010000347.1 GCA_027316975.1 Chloroflexota bacterium
CCGCAACTTCGAGGGCCGCCAGGGACGCGGCGGGCGCACCCACCTCGTCAGCCCCACCATGGCCGCCGCCGCCGCCATTGCAGGGCATTTTGTGGATATTCGCGAGTGGGAATAAACGAATGAAAAAGGGCGAGTTGCCAGGGCGACCGCGAGAGTCGCCCCTACAATACAACGAAGATGCTTTACTCAAGCGGATATTGTAGGGGCGATTCTCGCGGTCGCCCTGGCAATCCACGTTTCTGACATTATTCTTTCAACAGCGCCTGCAAATCGCCCGTCATTTGAGCAGTCGTGAAATCCTGGTTCAGCAGCGCGCGCTCGCGGCCCTGCTTATCAATTACATAGAGGATGCAGGCCAGTCGCAGGTACTCCTGTAGCGTTGCGCAAGTTCAGCACGGCCACGACCAGTACGACCAGTAAGGCCAGTGTGACAACTGAAAGACGAGAAGCCAGACGCCAGTTCATATGTATACTTCATCCTTCAATAAAAAATAAAGAGCGCGTGAGATTCTTCGCTTCGCTCAGAATGACAGTTTATCGCGGTCACCTGTCATGAGGACGTGTTAGAGGAGCGCGTGAGATTCTTCGCTTCGCTCAGAATGACAGGCAAGAGGACTGTCATTCTGAGCGAAGCGAAGAATCTCTCATGCGCCTTCATTCCGCAAGGTGGCTGCACGCCACAACGCATCAAGGGTAGAGCTTCTGATGATTCGAGAGCATCTCGATATACTTCTGAATAAGAGCAGCGCGCGTTTCAGGCTTTTTCGCAATCTGGATTCTACGCAGGACCGCATAGCGATTGACGCTATTCAACGTCTGAAAAAATTCATGAGCCTCCACATTTTTATCCAGCTCGCTTTGAAAATCTTCGGGTATGGTTATCCTACTCTGCGGCTCATACGCCAGTTCCCAGCGACCATCAGACTTCGCCAGCTCCACCTGTCGTACCCCCGCTGGCTGCATCCTTCCCACGGCCAACAGCGCCGCCACCTTATCGCAATTTATTTTTGACCACATACTTCCTGGGCCGCGTGGTGTGAATTTTTGCAACCAGTATCGCTCGTCAAAAGCAGCTTTTTGTCCATCAATCCACCCATAACAAAGGGCGCTATCTAAAGCCTCAGCGTAAGATACCGAAGGCAAATGCGAATATTTTTTGGCTATCTTGAGCCAGACCCCTTTTACATCGGCGTGATGCTCTTTGAGCCACGCTTCCCAGTCTTGCCAGGTTTCAAACGGCAGAATCGGTAAATCATTTGCATTCTTCATGCCAACAGTATACCAGATTCAAGATGCCTGCCTATCTCTACAGGTATCCCCCTGTCCATACTACTATTGTCTTCGCTTCCGCCGCCGTGTACACTACTATTCTGAACCATAGAGCATCAAGCAAGGAGAAGCGCGTGGAAGAAAAAGAAACTGGCCGCCTTGAAGGGTTTAGCGATGGAGTAATTGCCGTCGCGATTACCCTGCTTGTATTGGGTCTTCAACCACCCGCGAAATTATACGACGATCCAGGTTTGCTTTCGTGGCTAGGCAACCAGTGGCCTAATTATCTGGCCTTCGTGACGAGCTTCGCTACCATTGGCGTGATGTGGATGAACCATCACCGCATGTTCTCCCATATCAAACACACCGATGCTACCTTGATGCTACTCAACCTCCTGCTCTTGCTGTTCATCGTCTTTGTTCCTTTCCCTACCGCGCTGGTAGCAGAGTATCTTAAAGCATCGAATTCCCGCTATGCGGCAGCATTATTCAATGGTACCTATGTTATGATAGCCATATGCTTTAACCTGCTTTTGCGCTATGCCACACGCGAGCACCGGTTACCTGGAAAACAAGTAGATCAGCAAGAAATCGAAGCCATGCTCAGGCAATATCGCTTTGGTCCCGCGGCGTATCTTATCACCTTTGCCCTGACCTGGATAAGTGTACCAGCCAGCCTTATCCTGAATTTACTCATGGCCGTTTTCTGGGTGCTACCCGGTCATAAACTGCGCTTCAAGCGGAAAAGCTCCGCCTCTTCCAATCATGAAACCATCATCACGTCAGAACAAGCCAGCGCCTCCGGCATTGACGACCACAGGTAACTACTGCCCTTTCTTCGAGAACAGTACCAATTGGGAGTCTACTAACCAAATGTTATCGTCTGGCAGGTCAGTACGTTCATGACACATATAAATGCTTTAATGAGGTATTCATGCGACCACCAGGCGAGAAACTTTCTGAACGTGAGGTTATTCGACCAACACGGCTGATAAAACACCCCCATCCATTCATACATACAGATAAAGTGCGGAGAATGAGAAAACTGGCAGAGGGAGATGTAGAAGCGCACCCTACCATCTTACTACCCGTCACTCCTCGCCCGCCCATGTGGGAAACTACGTCTCAAAGCGACCCGGACGCCGGCATTCCAGCTGAAATGTTCGACATCGGCTCGATGAGTACCATGCGCCTGATGGCCATCAGCGGCATAATGCGCGCCGCCCGCCCGCCCACGCAGGCAGGCGAGCATGGCCCTGTTGCCGCCATCTCCATGCAGCCCACTATTCCCCAACGCCCTTTACAGGCTGGCCCCCTCATCATGGGCAATAACTACCAGGGGACTATGTGGACTCCTCCATCCATGCCGGTCACACCCGGCACCATACCAGCTCAAGAGCGGCAAAGCAAGAAAACATTCCTGCGCTTGCCACTGGTGAGGACCGTCCTGGGCCTGCTTATGGGACTGGCAATGCTCTTGCTCATCTCCAAATTTGTCAATATTTCCTCCACCTTCTCCACGCTCAGACAACATCTGACAACCACCCGAGGAGTAACATTCGCCCTGCTCGCCGCCGCTTCTTTCATCGCCGCCTTCAGCATCCGCGGCGTGCGCTGGCGGCTCTTCCTGAGCCGTGTCTGCGACATCAGCGCATTCAAATCCATCCAGATATTCTGGGTGGCCGTTTTTCTCAACTTCTTGCTGCCTGTGCAGGGAGGCGAACTGGGCAAATGCCTGATCCTCAAACGCATCAAGCGCGTCCCCATCAGCCAGTCGCTTCCCACCGTCGCGATGGACAAATCACTCGACCTGATGCCCGCGCTTTTCATCATGGCCGCCGTCCCATTCATTCCCGGCATTCACATGAGCGCCACCCTGTGGGCAATTCTAGGCCTGGTCGGAGGCATTCTGATCGGCATCATCTTCACCGTCGCGCTGATGGCCTGGAATCGCGCCACCGCCACGAAGTTCATTCGTCTCATGCTCCAAATCCTCCCCAGAAGCATCGGTGCAAAGATCGAAGGCTTCGCTCTCGGCTTTGTCGATTCCCTCTTAGAAGGCGCGAGCCGTCCCAAAACCTTTCTCCCCGCCATTCTGCTCACCTGCCTGGCAATCACCTTTGACGGCCTGTTCGCCTGGTTTGCCTTCTTAACCGTCGGCGTCAATGACATGAGCTTCGGCATGGCCATCTTCGGCTACACCACCTACAACATGTTCAGTATCCTGCCCACTCCGCCAGGACAGGTAGGCAGCAACGAACTTGTGGGCGTTCTGGTTTTCGGTGGACTGCTGGGCTATCCCAAAGCCCAGGTTCTCGCCATGTACCTGCTATCACACCCCCTCGCCGCCATCATCATGACCACCATGTGCCTGATCTGTCTCAGCAGCCTGGGCATCTCCATAAAAAGCGCCATCAAAATAAATACACAAAAAGAAAAATCCCCACAGCCAGCATAAACCGTGCACCCGCCCTTATAAGGAGGTACAGGAACGCGATATATCGCGTTCCTGTACCTCCTTATATCTTATTGTGTATTTTACACAATTTCCTATCCTCCTCTTTATAACACCTTCACAATTTCATCAAAGAAATCACTCTATACACCGGATAATCATAGTCGTGGAAACGAGAGTATCCAAAAATTGTGCATATTGCCCAAATGTAGGGGGTCTGACTTCTTCTATTTTACCAGTACCATTAGCGAAAGAAGCCATTTATACTTACTTTGAGAGAAGCTACGAGAATGGCAACGACTGCCTCTCGAACTCTGTGTGTCGCGGCGCCGCCTGTTAGATTGGTAATGAGGCCAGTGGTGTTGGGCAGCTTATACAATCAAGAAGGGAAACAGTAACATGGCTTCTCAAGCTACGACAGACACCGGCATGAAGCCCTCGTTGGGGCTTACCGGAGTCACCATCAACGCTATGGCGCTCATCGCGCCCGGCGCATTCCTCTGGACCACGTACCAGTTGCAGTCAAACCCGGCTAATGCCATGAACATGTGGGCCGCGATTTTTATGGCCACCGTTATCGCGTTATTAACAGCCACCGCTTACGCCGCGCTCTCCAAACGCTATCCCGAAGGTGGCACAGGCAGTTCCTACTATTACACAGAAGCGGCCATCCTCCACAAAGAAGAACACCGCCACTTCCGGTTCGCCCGCATCGCCAAATTCATCGTTGGCTGGGCATCGCATCTCTACTACTGGATCTATCCAGGCGTGATGGTCGCCTTCATGGGTTTACTCATCACCTACATCATTCAGACCTTTGACCCCTCCTTCGGAGCAGCCTGGCAAGTGGTGCTGGTGTGCGTAGCATTTGCCGCAATTGTTGGTATGATCGCCTACGTTGGCGTTACCGGCTCTACCGTCGCCAACATCGTCATCAACGTTATCCAGATCGTCGCCCTCGTCACGTTCTCCATCCTGGCAGTTGCCTATCGCCTGACCCATCCTGCCGTGCGTTACCTGCACCCCAACCCTCTGAGCGTCATTACTCCGCACGACCTGAGTGGACTCATTTTCCAGTCTACTATCGCCATCCTGCTGATGGTGGGTTTTGAGTCTGCCACCGCGCTGGCAGCCGAGGCCAAAAATCCCGGACGTGATATCCCGCGCGCCGTCGTTTTGTCGCTGGTCATTCAAGCAGTCGTGTTCTACTTCGTCGAATACTTCGCCGCAAACTTCTTCATTAACACCGGCTATAGCAACAGCGCAGGCGCTGGTTTTGCCGCTGCCTTCAGTTCTGGCGCGCCCATCGGCGATATGGCCAGGATCATCGGCAACCAGATGCTGGGCGGCAACGGCGTGGCATTCGCGACCATCCTGGCCGTTACCGTGTTAATCGCGCTCGTAGGCACCGCGCTCTCGTGCCTGAATACTGGTGTGCGCGTCACCCACGCGATGGGCAAAGATACCGAACTTCCCGCAATTTTTGGCTTCTTACATGGCCGCTTCCGCACACCGCA
>DAHVFL010000348.1 GCA_027316975.1 Chloroflexota bacterium
CTACGAAGTTGTCTACCTGGGTCCTTCGATTGAGCTTGAGGGGATGAGCAACAGCAGATCAAAAACCATTTCCACCGCTGATTATGAGCAGGAAAAGAAATGTTACTATCTTTTTGGGAAGCGTCTGAAAGCAGAGCAGTGTGAGGAGATGGGAATAACGCCATCAGATAAGTTATATGCCGAAGCGCGTATTCCACGACTGCTGCACTATCCCCGAAGTGAGCAACCGACCAGAGGGAAAGAATGGGTACAACTGGCTGTTCTGGAATATCGCGAAAAAGCGACGGCTCAGGTAGCGTTTTATCGTTTTCAGAATGTGATACCGGCGGAGTGATGGCATGAATCCTTATGATTTTGCGCGTATCGATTGGGAGCGCATCCCGGAGCGCAGGAAGCCTATGTGGCATAACCGCCTTGTGGGAAATGCGGATCAGAAGCTCTACTCCGGTCAACTGGAAGTAGATCTTGACGTGCTGACTCCCCTGTTTATTGTCGATCCTCGTCATGATCCCGCCGACAATCGCGAACCGGCGCTTTCCATCCAGAACGACTACGGCGAGTATATCATTCCAGGTAGTTCGCTCAAGGGTATGCTGCGTACTCTCGTAGAAACGCTGGGGAATGGCTGCCTGACCCTGTTTGATGGCGAATATGACCGCCGTGAGATCAATTACCGGAATAAAATCGCGTCTGATTTCCGCCACTGCTGGGATAACACGAACCTGTGTATTGCCTGCCGCACTTTCGGGATGCTTCAGGAACGCGAGGGACGCGGCAATGTCTTCCTGGGAAAAGTCAACATTGGCGATGCCATTGCATATAAGCATGTACTCTACCAATCAATCTACACGGGCGTCCTGGTAGAACCCAAGCCACGCCACAAGGATTTCTACCTGGACGTATCGGAGGAACACATTGCCGGGCGCAAATTCTACTTTCATCATTCCCCCAACGGAAAACCCATTACGGCAAATAGCCTTCAGTATATGGGAGGCAGACCGTCCAACCGTTACATTCGGCCACTGGCGAAAGGCACGCAATTTCATTTTCGCATCGATTTCACCAATCTCGAGGAAGACGAATTCGGCGCGTTGTTGCTGGCTGTGGTGTTGGAGGAGACAATGCGCCACAAGGTCGGCTACGGCAAACCTCTGGGCATGGGATCGGTAGAACTTATTCCCACAAAGCTCACGCTGATTGATTACGCAGCGCGATATACTCAATGGAAGATGGGACAGGGAAAACAAGAGTTTGAGAAAGATATCTGGACAGAGGTCAATCGCCATCTTGCTATCTTCTACGCGCAGCACCTGCAAACACTGGCGATAGAAGACCTGCGGCGCATCTGGCGTTTCCCGCCCGATCCTGGTGTGAACTACTACTATCCCAGCAAGAGGGAATGGTTTGATAAACCAGTTAGCAAAGGAAAACGAATCGCCGATACGCGTAGCGTCCCTCGGCAGATGTAGCAGGCTTACAAAAAGGAACCAGAGATGGCGAATATGCTGCTTGCAATACTTGGCGAATCACCCATTGTAGTTACAGTGACGTATCAACTACTGGCAAAGCGGTTGGCTGATAAGTTAGACAGAGTCATCGTTCTGTGTCCAAAGGGAGAACTTGTCCAGTTTGGTTACGGATTGATCGAAGACGTACTCAAAGAGACCTGTGAGGTGGAGCAGGAACCGCTCGATTTCGACGATGTGAACGGTGAAGCAGAATCCTATACCTTTCTGCATGTCATGTATAGTCTGCTCTCTCGCTTACAGGACGATGGCGACACCGTCTATCTTTCCCTCGCAGGCGGACGTAAAAATATGTCAGCGCTCATGGCAGTTCTGGTACCATTGTTCCCTTGCGTCAAAGGGCTGTATCATGTGATTGATAGGGACGAACATTTACATGAACGCCAGACATTCCGCTCGCTTGAAAAACTCTATGATGCTTCCGATTCTGACCGTCATAAATACTTTTTCCCATCATTGGAGCGGCTCATCTTGGTCGATATTCCTTATGGAGAATATCGGCAGGTCAGCAAAGCGTTTCGCGCCCGACTTTTCTCCATTGTAGATGAAGATGCGTTGGAAGATCTGTATGAGCATAATCCTGATGAGGCCAATACTGTAGAGTTTGTGCAGGACATCGCCCGGGTAACTGAGCCTGAGCGTATGCTCGAAGTACTGGTGACGGAACGCGCCGCCCAACAATTCCAGAACCTGGCGCACGACCGGACACACGCGCGAGGTCTCACCTATTGTCTGGAACGTATGCGTCTTGCCAATATATTGCGCAACCGTTCGCACCATATATATACACGTGATTTGGGCAAAGGTGAGCATGATCTTTATTCCCAAAATCTCTCAGCATTAACCTTCCACTTTTTTAAGCGCGGCGGAGCTACTGAACGTCCTGTATTCCATACGGTGCCAAAAGATATTCGGGGGTGCAAAAATACAGAAGTAGAGAAGGTAATCGTCTCTGAAATGGAATTCAAGCGTAACAGCAAGTACCGTTCGTTGGAAGAAATAACGAGTGTGCGCCGTTTTTTCCTTTAGGGCCTTTTGTCGATCTCAATACGCTCCTGAAGAACCAGCCTGAGTTCGAGGTCGTCCTCGTTGTTCCTCTGGGCGACACACCGATGATTGCAACTCAGCTTTATGCGCTGCTGAAAGCTCAGGGACGAAAAATCAAGGAAGTTGTGCTGATATATCCACAAAAGCTATCTATTCAGCCTGGCGTGAAAATGCTGCAAGAAGCCTTTCAAGACGAGAAGACGGACTGTACTTCTGTAGAAGTGAAAGGACGAAAAGATATCGATTCGCGCGAAGCCTGCATGGATTTCGAGCAAACCCTGGCCGCCGCCATAGATACCGTCCGTGAGAAACATCCCGATTGCCAGATTGAACTTGCTCTCACAGGCGGGCGCAAGGGGATGGCAGCACTGGCAATGTTTGTTGCGCAGAGTAAAAACATTCATTATGTCTACCATACACTGATCACAGATAGGCAACTCAGCGAAAAGGTTGAGCGAGAAACTGACCTGAATGCCTTGAGTGGAACTCGAATCAACAAGCAAACACGCAATGATCGCCTCTTCCTGCGCGCATATGAAGGCAACGGTCCTTACACGAAGTTTGTGTTGTTCAAAGTCCCAGTGCTGCCTGCTAAGGGGTAGCGGCCGCTTCTTGCAGTTCCGTCAGTTCGCGCGCGAAGGTCCTCGCCATAGCGGCTTGCCGTGGATCGCCACTTTTCTTAAAAGCCTCTGCCCATATGCGCCAGGTCTTTATAGCCTGCGACAGGTTTCCTTCACCGGTCGTGAACTGAGAAGCCATACCTGCCAGTTCGCCACATGTTACGCGACGTTGTGATGTAGCGGGTTCTTCCTGTATTTTTTACTCCAGTACCTTCGGCAGGGGTGGATCGCATTCGATGAGCAGAGACGCATCAACGTTGAGCGCGACGGCCAACTTGTACAGGGTCTCAGTGGTCACGATGGATTCGGGATTATTGTAAATCCGCGTCAAGGTTTTAATATCCACCTCAGATCGATATACGAGACGCCGTTTGCTCAGGCCTCGCGCTGCTGCAATGTCTTTGACTTTCAGGCGTATCGCCATAGCTTAATCTCCCTTGCAGCGCTCATTGTATCTGTATGGATAGCTTGACAACAGAGAGCAAATAATACTATGCTTTATGCATATCCATATATTTGTTGTGAGTAAATGGTGGGAATATAATACCTCCCCTCTTCTTATCGTCACACAAGAAAGGATTCATGAAGCGGGCATGAACAACACGTCATTAAAGGCGAGCCATATGGAGACGTGGGGACGTGCGGCGCGAGCAGCCAGTTATTATTTGCTCATGCAAGAGCGGCGACAGGAACAAGACGATCAGGAGTTGAAAGAAGCGAAAGCGGTACTTGTTGTGGAATTGGCGGCGCTGCTTGAGATTGCAAAACAACTCGATATGGAGTTACCCATGTGGAAACACGTATTTTATGTACGGGCAACGCAGAACATGATTGCCGCGTGTGGCATTACACAGCAGGAGATAGACGATTACCAGCGTGTAGTATGAAAGCTAGAGGGTCAGGAATCTATTGCCTGGCTCAGCGATTTCAACTGCCAGGGGGGTCCGGCTATGCCATGCATCACGTCTATGCAGACTCGGCGAACTTATAGAGTGGCACAGTGCGTATCGGCGGTTTCGTTGTTTGCCGCAAGGCTTCTAAACGCTCGATGGTCTCAGGCGTGAAAAGTACGTCGCCGCAAACGTCGCACACTTCGGCTGGGATGTGTTCGATTACGATGATTCGGTCGCCCTGATGCACGGCACGCACAACCTCGCGCTGCTCATATTCGCCTGGACAATCGGCGATACTACATCTCATTTGGCTCTCCTCTCTGTTGGACCTATCCACTTAGGCGGAACAGGGACATACGCTGTGATGATCACTAATTGAGGCAAAGACGTTGTACAAACCACATGTAAGGGACGTTTCCTAACGGTTAGCCCGTAAAGCAGACAACAGGAACCGCGTCGATGATCTGGATAGTTCTCAATGATCTGACCGTTAGCAATGGCCGCCAACACTTCAGCCAGAGTGATCGATTCTTCCTCCATTTCTTCACGAGCATGATCGGTTATACGTATAGCCCGTCCGGCCGCCTGTACTCGTATCCGGGCAAGCATAGCATCCACGCCCATCTATTGGTTCCTCACAGCTTTTTCTCGATTATATTACATGTACATTCTATCATAGCCAGGCAAGAATCTCTCACCATTGCCAAAAATATCGTCGTTCTACTGGAGCTATGACAATTGTAACCTCATTGTGGATTTTCAACCCCGCAAGCGAGCAAGGCCAGTTAGTGCGTCGCTGTGATCAGCGCTTAATGGTTGAGATTATGTTGCAAACTATACGTCTTCAATTGGAAGTGACTCGCCTGTTACCAGTCTTTGTATCACGCGGAGATGAGCAGGATGGCGCCCAGGGCGAGGGCGATGCCGGTGGCCTGGATGCGCGATACTCGTTCGCGCAGGATGATGGCGGCCAGCAGGACGGTGACGGCGGGGTAGAGGGAAGAGAGGATGGAGGCGACATCCAGGCGACCGGCGTGCGCAGCGAGGATGAAGAAGACGTTGCCCGCGACATCCAGTGACCCGGCGAGTAGTATAAGGGGGAACACGGACTTTTTGGGCAGCATTTGCTCGCCCCTGATG
>DAHVFL010000349.1 GCA_027316975.1 Chloroflexota bacterium
GGAACAGCTCGGTCAACCCCTGTAACAGGGATAGGGCGATAGTTTGCCAGATATTCAAGTGCAATGTCGTCATGGATGGTTACTCTCTCAGCGTAGATATTTCTGTACGTCCAATTGAAATTCAGCATTTGTTTTCTCATATACGTTGCGACCATCAGGTTTCGACAGGAAAAAGTAAAATCCTGTTTGCGCCGGTGAGGCAGCCGCCTTTAAGCTGGCGAGACCTGGACTGCAGATGGGCGTAGGTGGGAAGCCTTGATGGGTATACGTATTCCAGAGACTGGTTGGCGCGATTAGCCGCCCGCTATCATTCAGCGGCGTCCAGTATGTTTTGGTGCCGGGCGCTGAGTCACGCGCATATTGCACGGTGGGGTCGGCGTCAAGCGTGCTCACCGTTTCAGCATTCGGCTTATAGATGCGGTTCCAGTACACACTGGCTACCAACGGGCGGTCATTATCAAACAATGCCTCGCGCTGCACAATCGACGCCAGAATGACCATCTGGTAGAGCGAGAGCTTATTTTGCTTCGCCAGCGTATCCAGGCGATTTTGCTGCACCCTGGCGTTAAACTCGGTCAGCATGATATTGACCACATCGCGGGCGGTCGCATTGACCGGCACGAGGTAGGTATCGGGGAAAAGAAAGCCTTCCATGCCACTCCCTGCCGGTATCGACTTCAGGAAGGGATACTTAGCATAATCCGGGAACTGCGTCGGACGCAACGTTTCGTTCAGGAAATCCTGTTTGTTAAACTTCAAGAGCGGCGGATAGGCGGCATCATTACGCGCGAACTTGTTGGCAATCTGCTCAATGCGCCACCCTTCCAGGATTGTTACCGGTATGGAATCGGGTTGTCCGTGGAGCAATTGAGTAATGACCTGATCGATCGTCATGCTGGGGCTGAGATTGTACGCTCCCGCCTGTAACTGGGTATCCAGCCCCTTTATCCTGGCCCAGACGCGAAAAGCCAGGGAGTTGCGAATCAAACCTTTAGACTGGAGAGCATCCGCGATCTGCGCGCCACTTTCACCACTTGAAATCACAAAAGCAACGGTTTTGGGCTGGCTGGCATTGGAAGGCTGAAATACATCCGTAACGGTAGTCCAGGCAAAGTAGACGCCTCCGAAAATGAGCAAGCCCAACAGTAGTACCGATAGAATCGCAGTGCGTGGCCCACGTCTCTTCATGTTGTTTTATCCTCGAATGTGTTTGATCCAGAATCCAGGTATTCTTGCAGAATCACAGCCGCCGCCAGCGCGTCTATCCCCTGGCGTTTACGCTTGCGCCGCCCGCACCCGCCCGCGCGCGACCTTCCCCCGCGCGTCTCTTGCTCATACTCCGCGCGCAGGCGATGCGCTTCAACCGTGGATAATCGCTCATCCCAGAAGCTCACGGGAATGTCGATATGCTGTTTCAACCGTTCTACAAAAGCCTCTACGCGCGCACCCTGGGCATGTATCTCTCCATCCAGACTGATAGGAAGCCCGACCACAAGGCCATCCGCCTCTGTTTCGCGGATCAGGCGTTGGATAGCTTCCCATGTCTGGTTTTCATCGCGGGAGACGCGCAATATGGTATAGGGTGTAGCCAGGAAGCCCGAAGCATCGCTCAGGGCAACACCTATTCTGACGCTGCCAACATCGAGTGCCATCAACCGTGTCATCGCTGCTCTCTCCATGCGAAAAGATACTATCCTATCGCATTCTAACGAAGGAGAGGCCATTTGTCCAGCCATTCACCCAAAAGACTCTCTTTTCCACACAGTAGCGACACCCTTTGCGGGTGTCCTGTCCGCGTATTCGTTGAAGATGGAATACGCCGAGACGGCGACACCCCTTGCGGGTGTCGTTACCATCTAACCTTTTGGCAATGGAGTACCCGGCAAAACATCAATGTGAATGCGCTCTGAACGGAAAGGCATAATGCTCAGAAAAGAGGGGGAAAATTCAATACGAACAGTCTCCACTCCTCGCGGACCGGCATCTCCACCGCTAATGGCATTGATGGCCTGATCTTTGGTTTTCCCTGTCAAAAACGTGCTCAATGCACGTGTATCCACCCGTAGCATCGACAACCCGCTGGCCGACAGGGTAATAGTGATGGTCGTACCATCATTCGATGAAGAACTGGACACTCCGCTCAAAGTGATGGGAAATTGCGTCGCAAGGACATACGGATTCGGGCGTGTAGCCAGGGCAGCCGCGTTGAGATGGCTCTCCGCCGCCGCTATCAGACTGCTGCGGCGCACAACCAGCAGGCTTACCTTCACACTCAACGTACCCGTAAACGTTTTGCTTGAGAGCGGCGACCCCACTGTAGGAACCTGCGTCAATTGTTCTTGCGACAACGGCTGCGCGTTTCCCACGACATCCGGGAAGGGTTTTCCCGTCATATCGCCCCGGGACACCTGCCCCTGTATCCAGGTGGTAATCAGAGCCTGTAATTGTTTGTGCAACGAGTTCTTTAAGGCTTGTAAGTCGTTCCGGGTCACGGATGGCACCTGCGTCGCGCCCCCACCCGTGAGCGCGCCGGGATTAGTCACGCTCAAATTAATCTGCGCAGTGGAAAGGTTGTTGGCCTGCGCAATCGTTGCAATGCTCGTATCTGGGACGACCGTGATCGTATTAGGACCGGCATTCCCGCTATTACCCGTATTCTGCGCCTGGACCGGTATCGGCACAGTTGAGTTGCCGCTCGGAACAATCGCCGAAGCGGTCGTAACAAACTGTATGGTCCCGGCCCCTGCGTCGGTAGTAATCACGGTGCCGGTAGGAATCGTAATATTTTGTTGTCCTTTATTGATGAAGTTGACCGTGCCGCTGGCCTTTGCATTGCCCTGTTGCGTAGAGCCGCTGGCCGTTCCCGTTCCTGACGCGCTTACAGCATGGGTCAGGAGTTGCGATGCTACTGAGTTAGGAAACTTGCTCTGCGTTTTGGTTGAAGCGACCAGCTTGAACGATGTCAGGCTGAGGGGTTTTGACGGCACGGTAATCGTGACGGTCGCCGCTGTGCCATAGTAGAAAAAGCCGACGCCAACCAGCAAGAGGAGCACGAGCACGACAACAACTACAATCGTCGTTGCCCTGCCGCGACGCCGGGATGCCTGGATGCTCTGGCGGCGAGTTGGCGGAGGGGGTAGCGCGGCTGGTATCCTGTTCCTGGTTATGGGCCTGGATTGAGCCTGTGATTGTTGAGACTGATCAACCGGTCTGGGAGTCACATTGCGCGCAGGAGGCTGAGTCACCGGGGGCAAGGGCGACGGGGGTGGCACTTGCGCGCCACGGCCACCAACCCTCGGGATACCCGCTGAGCCTGGGGATACTGCTCTCTTCGGGTTCGGACGAACAAGTGTAGATTGATCTGCCGGGGGCAAGTAATCATCATCATAATCATCGGGCCTGCGTTGAAGCTTTCCTGACCGTCTGCCACCTCGCGCCCGTGGATCATCGACAGGGGCAGGAAAACTCTCATCTGAATGACTGAGGAATTCGTTATCCCACTGGCCTACCGGGAAATCCTGCGAGCCACCAGGCTCTGGCACATCCTCGATTTTATGCACATCGGTAGGGATATCGGCCACATCGGGCGCAATATCATGCACGTCTGGCGAAAAGGTGGCGCCGCGCTGCTCAGAAATGAGCGAGGGAGAAAGTTCCTCGATATCATTCTCGAATGGATCAGCGTGTATGGGTTCGGGCGGCGTGCTGTAATGTGAGAGAGGGAAAGAGCTGGTTGGTTCTTGCTCGCGCAGGGGCGGATTGCTTTCGCCGCCTGGCGTACCCTCTTGCGCCGCCTCGCGAATGCGCCGGGCGGTATCATAATCTTGAGTATATGGGTCTTCCAGCTCTTCTTCATGCGGGCGCGCCGCAAGCGGACGCGCCGAGTGCGCCTGCGCCTCATCGATGCGAAACTCGAAAGGCTGGTCAAAAGCGTCATCCTCGATGATCTCCATTGGAGGATACGACTCTTCTTTTTCCTGCCTGCTCGCCGGTTCTCCCGGTTCTTCCCGCCGCGCGGACGCATTTTCCTGTGGAAGCCAGGTGCTTTGCGGCGGCCGGGTCTCGGTTTGGGAGCTGGTCGGCGGCTCTTCACGTAAGGAAGGGGGCACAAGCGGTTCCCGCTGGCGCGCGGCTCGACTATCAGTAGGCCCCCGGTTGACAGGCCCGCGCTGGCGCAGTATACCTTTTCTCCCAGGTACGCCGCGTTGGGACGGGGGAGGCTGAGTTTGAGGAACGCGCATTTTGCCGCTTGAGGAGCCTTCGCGTGGCTGGCTCACGCGAAAACCCGCGGCTTTAGCCACTGCCCGCACCTGCCGGTCAGGGCTGATGACCTGTATTTCTTTTCTTAATTCGCTCGCGCGGGCGTGCAGTAATCGCCAGCCAACGTTGCTGCGCAGTTGTGTCTGCTGCGGCACCACCATAATGATGCGCCGTGCTGGGACCCCCTCAATCTTTTCCCGCACCCTGGTCAGCTCATCGTTCGGATCTAGATAAATGATATGCTCGTCAGGCATTGCCCTACTCTCCCACTACAAATGTATTCATTCGGCTGCATTTAGATATGCATTTTGTGAATAACCCGGCTGAGCGCGTGTTCAAGCACGTTGCTGTCATCCTGCAATTCGATTGCCTGGTACGCCAGCGCCATTGGTGTGATATCCTGAGCATTCCTCAGCAGGTTCCTGGGGTCGGAAATCGTGTTGACCATACCCGGCTGGATAATTTCAATAAGTGGATCGCGCGAAAATGGCAGGTGGTCTTTCCACGGGAAGTTCTCCAGCCGCTCGCGCAGATCAGGTAAGGCGGAGCCGCCACCCACCAGATAAATGGCCGGCGGCAAGAGTTCATCCTTTGCCAGTTCGTCCACCAGTAATTCGATGCTGTCCATCCAGGTTTGCGTCTCAGGCGCGAGAATTGCGCGCACTTCTTCAAGCTCAGCGCCCTTGAGTCCGCCAGTGCTGTAGAGTATTTTGAGATTTTCGGCCTCTTTGAGCGATATCCCCTTGCTGGATGCCAGTCGCCGCGTAAATGTGCGCCCGCCCAGCGCGAACATACGCGTCTCTTCGATACCACCCTGGCGCACCAGCGCGATGTCGGTAGTCCCACCACCAATATCGATGAAAATGGCTCCACTGTCCGGGCCAGCATCCACGCTCAAACAACGCGCCAGCGCGTATGGCTCGGCCACAATCG
>DAHVFL010000034.1 GCA_027316975.1 Chloroflexota bacterium
AACACTGCGTACCCTCACGCTCATCATTCTTCTGCTTCTGGCTGCCCAATTCCTCATTGGGATGCTGGTCAACCTCTATGTTACAGCGATTCCGCCTCATCCGGGAGTAAGCGCGCCGGAATACTTCTCGGGAGTCGTGCAGGCGGTGGCTTGGGCTTTAGTACATGCGCCACTGTTCTTACTGTTCCATGCGGTTGTCGGACTGTTGCTTTTCCTCGGATCGTTGGTCATACTCGGACTCGCGATTGCTTCCCGGCGACGGGCCTGGATAATCTCCTCGATCATCGGATTGCTGGGAATCATGGCAGCGGGCTTTAATGGTGCGAGCTTCATGAATTATGGAGAACCTTTCAGTTCGTTGTTCATGTCTATGGGCTTTCTCCTGGCAGTGATCCCTTACATGATAGGAATTTATGTGACGCGCTGAGGAAAAGCGATGTACGAACTGATCATTCTTTCGCTATTGATGCGCTTCCCACTGCATGGCTATCTGATGATGAAAATTACCAATGACCAGATCGGCCCCTGGGCCAGGATCAGCAGCGGGACCCTCTCCACAATTCTAAACAAATTGGAGCAAACGGGTCTGATTGCCGTTATGGAACAGGAAGGCGATGCTGCGCGTGGCGATCGCCGCGCGCGAACGTATACAATCACCGGGCGGGGTCGCAAGCGTTTTCACCAGTTGATGATGGATACGTCGTCCAACCTGGGAGAGTATCAGAAATTCTTCCATCACAAGCTGGTATACAGCGATCTATTGCGCCCCGATGAGCGCCTGCTTTTGATCAATCATTATATCAATTACTGCCAGGCGACCATCTTGCATTCGCAAACGGAGATGGAGGGCATCGTTCACGAACTTGCCGAACATCCGAACCCGGTGTTTCTGGAGAATGTATTGCGCATCATGAAGCACACGAAACAACTATGGCAGGCGGAATACGACTGGGCTAAAAGTATTCGCGAACAGGAACTTTCGAAAACGGCTACACCCCTGGAAGGTAGCGTTTGAACTCCGGGCGCGGCCCCGAATATCCATCTGCGCTGTGTTCGGCGAAGATGATGGTCTTGATGTTGCCGCGCACGGTGAAGTCGGCTACCACGCGCATCCAGCGAGGTACGAGCAGCGCCACTAATTCGTCAAGTATGAGATTCGTGGCTGCCTCGTGGCTGATCTGGCGGTTGCGGTACTGGTTGATGTAGAGCTTCAAGCTTTTCAGTTCGACAACGGACTTTTCCGGCACGTAGTCGATAATAATAGTGGCGAAATCGGGGAAGCCTGAGCGCGGGCACAGGCAGGTGAACTCCGGGATCTCGTAATGCGTGACGTAATCGCGTTCGGGGTTGGAATTGGGCCATGCCTCTAGCTGGTTTGCTTCAATCTCTTCGAGACCATAGCGACCGGGAAGGCGTTTCTGGGTTTCGTTTTCCATGATGGGTAAAGTGGCTCCTTGTTGTGGTAAAGTGTTAGACTTCGACAGGCGGAATCTCTTCCCCCGCCTGGTAACGATGTTTCTGCTTTGCGGTAATGATGGTAACGCTGCCTGCTCCTTGCACACTCCAACGACCATCCGATACGACAAGGGCGGTTGCGCCATCCACACCGACTACGGTAACTCTACTGCGTCCAATATTGGCGATGGTAGAGGTCATGGCCTTCGGTATCTCGTCGAAGTGGGGAATAATCGCGATACCTGGAACGAGGTCAAGCGCGGGAATGGTGTGCCAGATATTTGGGAAGTCGAAGAGGATGGCACCCATAACCATCGCGCCGGCAGAACACCCGGCGATCACGCCGCCGCGTTCGTATACCTGCCTGATAGCGCGCCACGCATCCGTACCCTTGAGCGTTTCCAGCAGATACGCTGGTTTTCCGCCTGAAAAGTAGATGAAGTTGGCAAAGGCAAGCTTTTCGGCGAAGAGAGGGTTGTTGGCGTCTTCGCGGGTGAGCAGCATAAGCGGCTCGACCGGCGCGCCGAGCCGCGTGAAATGCTCGACCCCCAGGTTGTTCCAGCGTTCGGGCACGCCCGCGCCGTCAGGCGCGGAGGCTGTTGGCAAAACAACCACACTCGGTGTATCGTGAAGCTGCTCAAGCAGGTATTGATCGACAGGATTCATTTTAGGGAGATATTCCCCTGCTCCAACGAGGGCGATGGTTCCACGAGTGACGATAGACATTCGGCTTGCCTTTCATATATTCTTTTGACCAGTTGGTATATCATACCGCGTCGTATGAGCGTTTATCAAATTGCCGTGTATTTCTGGTGATTACTCGGAAGCGCGCAAGAGATTCTTCGCTGCGCTCAGAATGACATATCCAGAGGGTGTCATCCTGAGCGCAGCGAAGGATCTGTTCGATCGAGGGGTGTCCCGATACTTTTGCGCCTTACGGGTCCAAAGATTGTCATCCTGAGCGCAGCGAAGGATCTGTTCGATCGAGAGGTGTCCCGATACTTTTGCGCCTTACGGGTCCAAAGATTGTCATCCTGAGCGCAGCGAAGGATCTGTGGGGCGATCTGGTAAGGTTCACGTATTCATGCACGTTTAAGAGCAATCCGCCATGCGTTTCAATTTGACGCATCGTATTTCTGCGTGTTACAGTATAACGAATATTGAAAATACACACCACCACTGATTTCAGAGCGATGGGCGCGTTCTCATCGTATAGCCCCGGTGGGAGGTCCAGCTCGCGGCGGGTCGTGCGCTGGACGTTTTCTAAAAAAGGAGGAGGCGCCGTCGTTATGTCTTCAACCTACGTACCAGACCAGGATGCGCTTATTGTGCCTGAAGGAGATGCTTTCGCGGAAAAGTTTGCTCTGGAAGGTTTAACTTTTGATGATGTCTTGATTATTCCTGCTGCCTCATCGGTGTTGCCCCGTGAAGTTTCCACCTCTACCCGCCTGACACGTTCCATTACCATCAATATTCCGGTGATTAGCGCGGCCATGGATACCGTTACCGAGGGTCGTTTAGCCATTGCGCTGGCGCGTGAAGGCGGCCTGGGCGTGATTCACCGCAATCTCTCCATCGAGGCGCAGGCGGAAGAGGTCGATAAGGTCAAGCGTTCGGAATCGGGCATGATTACCGATCCCATCACGATGGAGCCGGCGGCCCTCTTGAGCGAGGCGCTGGCGGCTATGAAACGCTTTCATATATCGGGCATTCCCATTACGGAGCATGGCAAACTGGTGGGCATCCTGACGAACCGCGACATTCGCTTCGAGACGCGCTTTGATCGCCCCGTTGCCGAACTCATGACACGCGAACGTCTCATCACGGTGCCGGTCGGGACGACGCTGGAGCAGGCGGCTGATAGCCTGCATCGCTACAAAATCGAGAAGTTGCCGGTAGTGGATGAGCATGGTATCCTCAAAGGTTTGATTACCATGAAGGATATCCAGAAGAAAATTCTCTATCCCAATGCCGCGAAAGATGAGTTTGGGCGTTTGCGGGTGGCCGCGGCGGTAGGAGTTGGCCCCGATGTGGACGCGCGCTGTGCCGCGCTGATCGAAGAAGGCGTAGATGTGCTGGTCGTCGATACGTCACATGCTCATTCGCGCATGGTGCTGGACTGCGTTGCGCACATCAAGGCGCACTTTGGCGCGAAGGTGCAGTTGATGGCTGGCAACGTCGTAACGGCGGAGGCGACCGAGGCGTTGATACAGGCGGGAGTCGACGCGGTGAAGATCGGCATTGGTGCAGGCTCGATCTGCACCACGCGCATTATCGCGGGGGTTGGCGTGCCACAAGTCACAGCCATCTACGATTGCGCGCGTGTAGCTCGTCGCTATGATGTGCCGGTAGTGTCCGATGGCGGCATCCAGTATTCCGGCGACATCGCCAAGGCTATCGCGGCAGGCGCGCACTCGGTCATGCTGGGCAGTTTGCTGGCGGGCGTCGATGAGAGTCCCGGCGAACTGATTATCTCACGCGGCGAACGCTACAAGGATTACCGGGGTATGGGTTCGATTGCCGCCATGAAGCAGCGCAGTTTCAGTAAAGACCGCTACTTCCAGAACGATATCATCGAAGAAAACGGCCTGATTGCCGAGGGCATCGAGGCGCGTATCCCTTATAAAGGAATGCTTGGGCCGTTGATCTATCAACTGGTAGGCGGGCTGCGCCAGTCGATGGGATACGCGGGCTGCGCCACCATCGCCGAAATGCAGGACAAGTCGCGCTTTATGCGCATCACCAATGCCGGTTTGCGCGAAAGCCACCCGCACGATGTGACGATCACGAAAGAAGCGCCCAACTATGGAGCCAATCGCCGCTAACTTTTGAAAGGCTATCCAGAAGTTTGAAATTGCGCAGAAATGCTTCATCATACGTTCTCTATAGATGTGTAATAGTTCAGGGTTGCCCTCGTACCACTCTGATAATGCCCATCCATTAGCCATGATGTCCTATTCGGTTGCGTCCCGCGGCTGCGGCAGAGTAGAATGGTGTGAGATCATGCAATGAAATCAGGTTGTTATCTGGTGTACGGAGGAAAGAATGGTTGATCTCAAGCAAACACTGAGCCGCTTTCTATCGATTCCCGGGGTGCGTCTGGCTGTGCTGGTAGGGCGTGACGGGTTGATGATCGAGGGAATGACGCGCGACGGCAAGGAAGATATGGAAGCGGTGGGCGCGATGATGACTTCGGGGCTTACTACTGCCGAGGCGTTGGGTCAGGAGATTGCGCGTGGCAATGTGGTGGGCGTTTTGCATGAGTACGAGCATGGCCTGGTCAGTGTTGATCCCCTGGGCGATTTTGCCCTCATGGTCACGATGTTTGATAATGCGGCGAGCATTGGCCGCGTGCGACACATGGTGAAAACCAGCCGCACCGAAATTCTTGAGGCGCTTGATATTAGCTGATGCAAAGTTGTACAACGTAATGGCTTGTGTACCCTGCTTGTAAGTACACCGAGGGCGTAGCGTACATGGAACAATTAACCAATCTTATTATCTCAGATCATGAGCTTGCTCTTATCTCCAATGTCTTACATAAACTTATGAATGATACCAGCGCCTCCTCTGTCATGTTGCTTGATAAGAGCGGCCAGGTCGTGACCACGCAGGGAAGCAGTACCAGGCGTAACGCGACTTCCCTGGGCGCGTTACTGGCCGGCGCCTTCTCCTCCTCTCGCCATGTAGCGGAATTGCTTGGTGAAAAGGACTTCCGCACCATTTTTCAACAGGGCGTGCATGAGAATATTTATACAACCATGATCGAAGATCAATGGCTGCTGGTCATTGTGTTCGATAAGCTAACCCACATCGGGCTGGTCAAAGTGCTTTCAAAGAAGGCTTGCGATGAATTGAGCCGCACGTTGGAGCGAGTGCGGGCCGATACGACGCGCCAGAAATCGTCGGTGCTGAATATCCAGTTCCGCTCCTCCGTTGAAGACACCATCGATCTGCTTTTCCGCGATTAGGGGAACCTGGCACATGGCGCTCATAAATATAGCCTCACACGAGATTCACTGCAAGATCGTGTACTATGGTATTGGATATTGCGGTAAAACCACCAACCTGCAATACGTGTTCAAGAGCATCAACCCGTCTGTGCGTGGGGAGATGCTCAGCATCGCGACAGAGACCGAACGCACGCTTTTTTTCGATTTCCTGCCGCTTGACCTGGGCACGGTCTATGGCTTCCGCACGCGCTTCCATCTCTACACCGTGCCTGGTCAAATCCTCTACGAACGCACGCGCCTGGCCGTCTTAAATGGCGCGGACGGCATCGTCTTTGTAGTAGATTCGCAGGCCGAGAAGTTTGAAGAAAATGTGCAAAGCATCACCGAACTTGAGATGAACCTGCGCCGTCTCGGTAAAGATCTGACCAACTTCCCCATTATCATGCAGTGGAACAAGCGCGATATGCCCTCGGCTTTGCCAGTGGCAGTGCTCGAACGCTACCTGAACCGCCGCCGCGTGCCAAGCTTCGAGGCGGTTGCCTCCAGCGGCACGGGCGTATATGCCACCCTGCGCTCCATCAGCAAGCGCGTCATGGCCCAGTTATGACGCTGGCATCAACGATCATGCACGTCTACGGTCTCGACTTTACCTCCTCTCCCGCGCGCCGCAAGCCTATCACCTGCGCTTACTGCGAACTCAATGATACCGTCCTGACCGTCAAAAGCTGCCTCAAGCTAACCTCATTCAGTGAGTTTGAAGCGTTCCTGCGCAGCAATGGCCCCTGGCTGGCCGCGTTCGACTTCCCCTTCGGCCAGCCCCGCAAGCTGATCGCCAACCTCGGCTGGCCCCAGAACTGGCAAGACTATGTCGGCATTATTGCAGCCATGAGCAAAGCGGACTTTGAAAATACGTTGCTTTCCTATCGCGCGAGTCGCGCACCCGGCGATAAACTGCACCTGCGCGCCACCGATCAACTGGTGGGCGCTATCAGCCCCATGATGTTGCACCGCGTCCCCGTCGGTAAGATGTTTTTCCAGGGCGCGACCCGCCTGTTCAACTCGCCACTCAGCATTCTTCCCTGTCGTCCAACCGCCGACAATCGCATAGCTGTCGAAGGTTATCCGGCGTTGCTGGCGCGCAAGCTGGTTGGCAAGCGCAGTTACAAAAGTGATGAACGTGGTCAACAGACCATCGATAGAGAAATAGCAAGGCGGGAGATTGTGCAAGGGCTGCGATCAGATTGCACAGTAGACCTGTATGGTTTATCTGTTCGGATGACCCAGGAAATGGCAGAGATGCTCGTTCAGGATGGTATGGGTGATATGCTGGACGCGGTGTTGTGCGCTATTCAGGCTGGTTGGGCGTACATTGCGCGGGAAAAAGGGTATGGGATACCGTCGGGTTGCGATGGGAATGAGGGATGGATTGTGGATGTTCTCTCTTAAATCAGCACTCCCGCAATCCCTACCAGCGTTACACCCACGCCAATAATAGCCGCTACCGAGGGTATCTCTCCCAGCAAGAAAATGCCCAGGATGATACCTCCGGTCACTTCCTGTGTAGCGATCAGATTGGCATAGGTGGCATGGATGCGGCGCACGGCGGCATTGTAGAGCGTGTGTCCAAGCCCGAGCGGGAAGACTCCCAGGGCGACGACCGCGCCGGTGGCCCCCGGTGAATAGGCGTGCGAGAAAGCGAAAAAGAGCGTGATGGGCAATAACCATAGCGCGGCCATACCATAGACGTTGGTGGTGTAGCGGAAGAGCGGGTGGCGGTCGCGTTCGCCGCGTCCCGCTACCGAATAGATGGCGAAGCAAATGCCGGACAACAGCGCGATGCCATCACCGAGTACCATACAATGGCCTGGCGAGGCGAGCGAACAAGCGGTATAGTTTGGCTGGAAACCGGCCATAACAGCGATGCCGATTATGGCTATGGCGATGCCCACGTATTTGCGTTTCGGCAGCGGTTCGCGCAGGAAGATAGCCGAAAAGAGCGTCACAAAGATGGGCGATGTATAGGCCAGGGCCAGCGCGTGCGCGATAGTCGTGAAGCTGAGCGAAGAGATGTAGGTGAGAAAGTGCAGCGCCGTCACCAGTCCGTAGAACAGGAAGCGCGGCGCTTCCTGGCGTTTCAAAAGCAGGCGCTGGCGCGTTAGTACGCCCATCGTAGCTACCAGCACGGTAGCGATTGCCAGCCGCCAGAAAGCGATTTCAATCGAGGTGAATGGGCTGGACCATCGCACGAAAATCGGGCTGGTAGAGAAAAATATAACGGCCAGGCAGACGTATACCAGGCCGATTTTTGATTGCGCCACGGGCGTTGCAACTACGGCATCGACCGGCTGTTCAGTGTGTGCCATGACACCGTTCCTGTTTCATTCATGCGCGTAGCGTGGCGATGAGGCGTTTGGGGTGCAGTGTGAGATCAATAGCGTCGAGCGGCCCACGCGCCAGCACATCTGCCGCGTGAAAGGCCAGGAGAGATAGGCCCTCGGTTGCAATTACAGCGATCCCAATAGCTGCCAGACGGAGCATGGCCGCGTCGTTTGCTCCATTGCCGAAAGCGATCACATGCTCCGGTCCCAGTTGCTGCACGAATCGCTGCTTGTCCTCGCCCATGCTAATGATGTGCAGTGGGAAGCCCAGTGCGCGTTCAATTTCCTCCAAGTTGCCATGCGTGCCAGCCGTCAAGATATGGATGGCAAGATGCTCTCGAAGTCTGTGCAGGCGTTCGGCTACCCCTGCAATCAGCACACCATCAACCGCAATAGTCCCATTGACATCGAAAACCGCGTCGGCCAGCTCGATTCGCCCTCTGCCGGGGATATCTATACGGATCATGTGATGTGTTCCTTACGAGCCAGGGCAGGGGCAAGCCCTGGCTTGCTATCCATATTAAATCGTTATTACATTCCCACTCATCAACTGATCGCATACAGCCGTGTCTGGCGGCGCTCGTCCAGCACTTCGGGAGTTGCGCCCATGCCTGCCAGGGCCAGCGACGCTGAGAGTCGCACCGGGCGAGGCAATTGCTTGTTGCCGGACATGCGTCTAAGCGGTGTGATCGAGGCAGCCTCGTTCAATAGCGTCAGTAACCAGACGATAGATTGGCGCTCGCGGGAGTCGCTGCGAGGCAGGGTATGCACAAGCCGGGTTGCCAGTTGTTTCCCAAAACGCGCTTTATTGTACAGCAGATGTTGTTGCATCTCGCTGGTAGTACATGTTGGATCATTTACAAGTCGGAGTAGCTCGTTTACTTTCAGACGAAGTTGTCTGCGTGTCTCAAGCTCCACAATGTTCCAGCCGTAGTCAAATGTTTCTTCATCAACCTGGAACAGCCTGGTGCCTTTTTCTTCCATCAAGATTTGTCCTTCCAGAGTCTTGTGTGGCTCTGACACAGTGTTGGTTCAACACACCAGTCTCTTATGCTCGTTCCTTCTCATGCGGAAGGGGAGAGACAAACGGCTCACTTTGCGCTGCAATCAACTTTAACAGTTCATGCAGTCCGTCAAGCGCGGCTTGACGCAGTTCAGCATTCAACGTGTTATCGGCTTCAAACTCGTCTTCATCTAAGACGAGTGGGACGCCTCGCGGGTCAACCCACACATCGAGCAGTAAATCAACCTGCTCAATGCGCCCATCGAAAAGAGAAGCCGGTTGCGCGATATTGCAATACCAGCCTTTTCTCTGCCCACCGGCGTCGGCAATGTCAAAAATATTGTACCAACGGTCGCTGAAATAGTATTCGGTAAAACAATCTCCCGGCTCGAACCGTGCATAACCGAGATCTTTAGCCGCCTGCTTCCAGTATGCCCGTACAACTACGCCGTTCTCCAGGCGCTTGACAATCTCACCTTCATACTGGATTCTGGCCTCACCAAGCGTATTTAGTTTAACTACAGTTACCATGCCTCTGCTCCCGACAGCCAGATACTAGCATACAATATTTCAACCTGATACGCAAATTTTTTTGATCTGACCCAGGGAACGTTTGAGCTTCTCTATTTCGCGTGTGCCATCGCGATGAACAACCGATGCTTCCAGGCTGATCGAGCCGGTGTAGTGTCGCCCTCTGAGGGCGGTGAAGAAATGGAGAAAGTTGATTGCGCCTTCGCCGGGGTGCAGGTAGCGACGGTAGTTGTCGGTTGAGTACATAGCGCCGTCATAGTCTTTGATGTGGATATGGTGGACAAGAAGCGAGTTTTGCCAGAGCCAATCGGCATCCAGCGCGGCTTCGAGTTGATGGTGCAGCGCCAGGAACTCGGTGTCAAGCACGATGCGGCAGCGGTTGTCTTGCTCGACTGCGCGGCGCGCATTGCCGAGTGTGTCGCCGCTCCTGCATGGGACGGTTTCAATTGCCAGGGTTAGCCCGTATTGCTCTGCCAGTGTGATGCAGTCTGGCAGGATTGCCAGGTTGTCCGCCAATCTATCGTCCGAGTCGGGCAGACCCCACAGGTGAAAGACCAGCGTCTTCGCCCCCACTCCTTGCCCCAGGCGGCACCCCGCTTGCAGCCATCTCCATCCCTGCTCGCGTTCTGTGGATTGCGCGCTGATTAAGGCCGGGCCGATGCCCTTTTCGGCGTGAATGACCGGGATGCGCAGGCCAGATGCGCGTAACCCGGCGGCAATATGTTCGGTATCGTCTGTCCAGCCTGGAAAGAACATCACTTCGAGTCCATCCACCGCCAGCAGTGGGCCGTACTCTAAAATGGACCGGTAATCTGTGAGGTCCGGGAAACGGCTGAATGCCCCCGTCGAGCAAAGTAGCTGCATTTAATTACTCGTCGTCAGGATCATGCTTAATCAGGTGTTCAAACCGTTTCAAATGCTCCTGCGCTGCCAGCTTCTCTTCTTCCGGCATCATATCAGACAGTTGCAGCATCATATGCAATCCTGTCAAATGCCGTCCCAACTCCTTATCATTGTCCTGAAAATGCTGCGCGAGTTCTTCAATCGCCAGACCCAGCAGGGCGGAGTCGGCATTTTTCATGGTCGGGAGCAAGAAGTAGGTGGCGCTGACATGCGTATTCAAAAACTCGCGCGCATCTTTTTCCCACAGTTTGATTCTCAAAAAATTGAACGCCAGGGTGACTTCTCCGTCAAACTGGTCTCGTATGTTGGCGGGTACGGCCTCCGGGAAGGGGCAGATCATATACGGATAAGCATAGTAGGACTGTTCCCTGACTGAGGCTGCGTGTTCAACCTCCTCGTTTTCTTCGTCTTCTTCATCAACCTCCTCGTTAAGGTCCTCATCTTCATCCGCTTGCGCCGCGTCTTCCGCTTCATTTTCTCGCGCAAAGCTGAGTATTCGCGCATACGTGAGCAGCAATTCGCGCGGGAGGTCTTCGGCATCACGCTCCATCTGCAACTCAAAGATCAGGTAGCATGGCTTATCGGTCTCGCCCGTGTGAACGAGAAAAGCGCGTTCAAAATTGCCTGAATGTTCGATCCATTCGGTTTGATAGACGCCTGTCACGGTAGCTCCCGGCAAGGCGAGTCCCACAATCCCCCGGTCAAAGTCACCGGGCGGTCTCTCAATTGGGGTTGTTTTGAGTTCTGCCATCTCGACATCCAACACCTGCCTCACCTGATACCCCGGCAACAACAGGGGAATAATCTCGCTAGCCTGCTCGTGAAGAAGATTTTTGAGGATATGCTTATAAGGCCGTTTACCGTTCATTTTTATAGTGTCACTCCTTCCATATGCGCAATATTTTCAGCAGTATACCATAGCGTTATATAATTGCAAATTGTTTCGTGAAACAGGATGAGCGTCAAAATTTTCCAGCAAGCGTGCGTTGACAAGGGCAAGGTCCCCCTGTCATTCTGAGCGCAGCGAAGAATCTGCGCCCGGCCACGCGAGAGATTCTTCGCTGCGCTCAGAATGACAGCGTGGTGTGAGGGATAGCAGCAGAGTACGTTGCTTGCCCGTGCGCTTCCTGGGTGTCACATCCGGAATGACAGCGTGATGTGAGGGATAGCAGCAGAGCAGCGCTTCAGTGAAATGACTGTGACTTCCGTGCCTTGTGTAGCCGTATCTTTTGATCCATGTTTACTCCTTTCCCACTACTGTAGTATAACATGCATCTTTGGCGGAGCAATCTGTCAAACCCTGCATCCTTATAGAGTTGTTCACAGGATACACAATGCCGCCTCTACTTTTCGTCTGGCACTTTCTCGGTAAGATCAGAAATTTCAACTCCTAATGCCAGGGCGATCTTCTCTAAGGTGAGGATATTCACTCCGCCGTATGGGTTATTATAGAGCCTTCTTATGGTGGTGATATGTACATCGGACATGCGAGAAAGTTTGGACTGACTGATGCCTCTTTCCTCTGCCAGTTCTTTGACTCGAAGACGTAACATGTAAATTCCCTCGAACAATTTTCTCAAGTATAGAGGAGTACTATGCTTGACGGGAGACAGCAATTATGATACTCTTAAAAAGAAGTATCTAAGAAGATGTATCTATTTCACTACATCGGCCAAAAGGAGGCAAACATGAGGCAGTATCTGTATACGTTGCAAGTGTATCGCGCTGCTACCGATGAGAGAAATCTATGTATTATCTATGCTGTGGATGATATAGATGCCATGAAGAAGGCTAAAAGGAGGGTCACGGACCATCGAAGCGTGGAGATGGTGCTGCGCAGGTGCGAAGGCCATTTTACGGCGGCGCACCGCGAATATCCGCCGTATATCGATATGGAAGATGGGCAGGTTTTATGATTGTCCACTTTTGTAGAGGTAATCATGTGCTGCATTACCCAAACTGGCTATGACCCACTATAATGATCTCGAAAATGTCATCGCTTGAAGCGTCTGTTACGTGTTAGTTACTGTACAATCCGAACTTACAAATGGGTTCCGCCATCTATCCGGGGTTGGTGGGTCAACTCCGTGTATGGTAGGGGCGACCCTTGCGGTCGCCCTGGCCTCGCAGGTAGGCAGGGCCTATACGAATATGGTAGGGGCGACCCTTGCGGTCGCCCTGGCCTTGATGAGTATACACAGAACGGACGCAGAATTTATGATGAATCCAGATCAGGGGTGTGCTCCCAACCCAGTACCTGTGGGCCAACCGGCTAACCCATACACTATTCCACCTGTTAGTAACACGGCCAGCCTACCGGTGCCGGGCGAGGTGCCACAACTTCCCCCTATTTTGTTGGAAGCTCCGGTGATTACAATTGGACGTTATCCGAATAATATGGTGGTATTGAATCATCCGCTGGTTTCTGGCAACCATGCGCGGCTGGAACGAGTGCGCAGTGGCGGGTATCGCATTGTTGACCTGGGCAGTACCAACCATGTGTTCGTCAATTCGCACCAGGTCAGGGCCAGAGAACTTAATCCAGAGGATGTTATTCATATCGGGCCGTTCAGCCTGATCTATACCGGCAATCAGCTTATCCAGCAGGACGAGAGCTACAGTATTCGGGTTGACGCGGTACACCTCAAGACCAGCGGGCGCAGATTTCATGTGCTGCTGCACGATATATCACTCGATATTCCTGCCCGCAGCTTTGTGGCGCTGGTGGGTAGCTCCGGCGCCGGTAAATCTACGCTTCTGAACGCCTTGAGCGGGCTGCGGCCAGCAGGTCGGGGCCGCGTGCTGTACAACGGCCAGGATTATTACCGCAACCTCGCGTCATTCAACACGCAGATTGGTTATGTGCCGCAGGACGACATTATTCATCCTGATCTAACCGTCGCGCAGGCGTTGTACTACACGGCAAAGATGCGCCTGCCGAACGACTTTACGCGGTCGCAGATTCGCGAGCGTATTGACGAAGTGCTTGACGAGGTAGAGATCCGGCACCGGCGCGGCTACCTGGTCAAGCATCTTTCGGGTGGCGAACGCAAACGGGTGTCGATTGCCCTTGAACTGCTGGCGAACCCCAGCATCTTCTTCCTGGATGAACCAACCTCCGGCCTCGATCCCGGCCTTGACCGGCGCATGATGCAGCTTTTGCGCAAACTGGCGGACAAGGGGCATACCATTGTGCTGGTGACACATGCCACCAATGACATCAATTTCTGTGATTATGTGTGCTTCCTGGCGCAGGGTGGCCGCCTGGCATTCTATGGGCCGCCAGCAGAGGCGCTGACCTACTTCGGCACGCACGATTACGCCGAGATTTACAACGCGCTGGAACCGACTGCTGATGATAAAAGAATCCCTGCCGAGGCGGAAGAGAACTTCAAGCGTTCTCCATACTACTCGCGTTACGTAAAGGAACCGCTCGACAGGGTGGTTGCCGGGCGTGAAACCCTGTTCGAAACGATGGAACTCGAGCGGCGACCCCGGCGCGGGCATCCCCGTAGCCAATTCTGGCTGCTTACGCGACGTTATATTCGATTGCTCACCCATGATATGAATACCCTGTTGACCTTGTTGCTACAAGCTCCCATCATTGGCCTGATCCTGTTCTACCTGGCTGCTCCCAACGTATTCACATCTACCAGCATTGCAAATTGTCCGTTGAGGGCTAATCCGGTGAATAACACGGGGCCGGTAGTGTCGATTAATTGACAGCGTGTGGTTGATCTGCTCAAAACGCCGCAGGGACTGGCCTTTGTGAAGCAGCAGGGTATGTCTCCGCAGCAGGCGTTGCAGAATGCCATTGCCCCTAACTCCGGTGTGGACGCGGAAACGCTGCTCTTCATTATGGCTTTTGCGGCTGTCTTATTCGGCTGCCTCAATGGTGTCCATGCCATTGTGCGGGAGGTGCCCATCTACCGGCGCGAGCGCATGGTCAACCTGGGCATCGCACCCTATATGTTCTCAAAGATTATCGTGCTGGGCGTTTTCTGCCTGCTGCAAAGCGCCATCCTGGTCTACTTTGTGAACCTGAAATCGCCCTTTCACCAGGGCATCTTCTTGCCGGTGCAGCTAGAAGTGTATATAACGGTGGCTCTCACCTCTCTGGCCGGCCTGATGCTGGGACTGGCGATCTCCGCGCTGGCGAGCAACGCCGATCGCGCCATGAGCTTCGTCCCTCTGGTGATCATTCCCCAGGTGATATTCTCCGGCATCATCTTCAAGCTGGGAACGCCGATTTTACAGGGAATGGGTGCGTTGTTCGCGGCGCGCTGGGCCATGGCTGGACTGGGTTCATCGCTTGGCCTGCACGGAAACAAACTGGGAACAGACAACTTCTCTTTTCAAGGCACCCACTTTACCACGCTTGACCCGGCTACCGCGCTGCCGGGCGCAATTACGCATCTTGTGCTGGTATGGAGCGCCTTGCTGGCGATCATCGTGGTACTTATGGTGGCAATTGCCTTTTTTCTGAAGCTCAAAGATGCGAGGACATGAGATTTTTCGGCCATCCCCTTTTCAAAATGGTTGTGGATATGGTATAGTCATTTTCGGAGGGATGGCTGAGTGGTCTATAGCGACTGTCTTGAAAACAGTTGGATGAAAGTCCCGGGGGTTCGAATCCCTCTCCCTCCGCCGGAAGGGTCGTGTGGCCCTTTTGATTTCTGGTTCCCCTGGCATTCGGCCACGCGGGTCGGATGTGGATAAAAAAGCAAACGTATGAGGATCGAAGCATGGCGGGGATATCTGGGTGTGTATCTCTGCTTTTACGATGATTTCGACAACGGGGTCGAGGTCGGAAGTACCAGTTTGTTTCTTCCAGATATCGTCGTAAAGCTATCGCAACGTTTCGTAGTGGACTCTCGCGCAGGAACGTAAAACCGTTGTGCAACTGTGTTCGCGGATAGTGTTCCAGTGTCTAGAGCCGTTTTTGGACGGGCGGTGTTTTAGTGTCATTCATAGGTTCGTTAGATCAGTTTGACCTGTCGATTATTTTGCAGCGCATCGAGTCGTATAAGAAAACCGGATTGCTCGTCGTTAAGCAAGGAGAGCGTTCTGTAGAACTCTCGTTTCGGCAGGGGCAGTTGTTATGCATCGGTCCGGTTCGACCGGACATTTCGCTGGCGGACCGGCTGTTACAGGCCGGAGTTATTTCGCGGGAAGCCTGCCAGGATGTCGCTTTAACGCCGGGCGTGGACCGCTATCGCGAGGTGGGCGCGGCGCTTGCCCTGATCGACCTGGGTTATATTAACCAGCAGAGCCTTTATCACTGGGCCTTCAGTGAGGCGTCTCGCGTGATTGAGGCGCTGATTAACTGGACAGATGGTGAGATCTATTTCGAGGAAAACCAACAGCCGCCGAGTGATCGCCTGTTGATTGCCCTCCCCGTCTCGTCGATGCTCTCCAGGCAACCCTCCGAAGCACTTACTCAACCTGTCGCTATTGGCGCGGCTCCTTCCACTTCCACTGCCGTTACGCATACTACTTTTAGCGCAACCGGCGTCACCCAGAGCAGCATTTCTGATGCCCCAACCATGCACGGGGAAAAACCTCCTTTCTTCGACGATACGACGGTCATGGCATCCTTTTTTTCGTCGCCCGGTACGGTGCAGGATACGGAACGCCATACCGATGCGCTGCCAAGATCGGCAATGGGAACGCTTTTGCCGCCGCGGCCTGTGACTACGCCAATGACGCCCATGCGCGTGAACACTGCCTATATGCAGCCACACATGGTAGTAGCTCCCGTAGATCTTTCCGCCTATCGCGAGCAGAACCCGCAGGTACCGTTTACGCCCGAACAGTGGCGACTCTTTACGCGCGCGGACGGCCAGACCACATTGCAGATGGCCGCCCAGGAATTGAGTATGTCGCCTGACCAGGTGCGCCAGGTGGCCGGAGAACTGGTGGCTCTTGGAGTGATTGCGCTCATGATGCCGGCTTACGGACCGGGAGATGTGAACGAGTTATCTCCCGTTTCACGCGAATACATCCAGGCCGGACTGAGCAATGGTATGATGACGCCGGGTTACGCTGCTATGCCCGCACAGCCGTGGGAAGCGGCTCAGCCTTCGCCTAACCCACGCGGTCGCTTCACACAGCCCTACCCCATCGAAACACATTCGCAGTGGGGCAATGGAGGCAATGGCGCAACCTTCGTGCTGGGCAATGGCTGGGTCGTTGCTCCAACTAATGCGCAGCCCTCGCAGCCGCTGCCAATGAGCCAGTACGATGAGCGCAGCCGCGTTTACGCGAAGGCGGGGTAGCCACTACCAGGGCGGGGCAAAACCTGTGTATTCTATTACCAGGGGGCAGGCAAGCCCAGAACTGCTGTCATCCCTTCACTGCGTTCAGGGCAGGCTCTGAGCGTAGCGAAGGATCTCCGCGCTACCTGACGAGAGATTCTTCGCTACGCTCAGGATGACAAAGCGAATTTCTTACAGGGAGGTGTATGTGTGGTGAGGCGAAATACTTCATTACAAGGTGAGTTAGCGGCGGGTGTGCTGGTGGATGATCCACTTTCCAGCATAGGTCTGGTGGTTGGTCGCAGCCAGGCGATGCGCGACATTGCCGCGCAGGTGAGCCAGGTAGCTGCCTATCCCGATACGACCGTGTTGCTCCAGGGCGAGAGCGGAACGGGTAAAGACGTGGTGGCCCATGCTATTCATACATTGAGCCGCCGTTCAGCCTATCCTTTCGTAGATGTCAATTGCACGGCGCTGCCCGATACGTTGATGGAAACGGAACTCTTCGGCGTGGAGGCGGGCGCGTTCACGGATGCCAGGGTTTCGCGCGAAGGCTACCTGTTACGCGCCGATGGCGGCACCCTTTTTCTCGATGAAATTGGCTCGATGCCGCTGGCGTTGCAGGCCAAGCTGCTGCGTTTCCTGGAGACGCGCAGCTTCCGGCGCGTTGGCAGTACCAGAGAGATGCATGTCAACCTGCGTGTGATTTCAGCCACGAACGTCGATCTTGCCACCGCCGTTGCCCGGCGCGCCTTTCGCAATGACCTTTACTATCGTTTGCAGGTGATTACGCTGCGTTTGCCATCTCTGCGCGAACGCCCGGAAGATATCGAACCGCTGGTGGCGCACTTCTTACGCCAGTTTTCGCTCGACGAGGCAGAACCACTGCGCATAAGCGACGAAGCTATGGAACTTGTGATGCGCTACGCCTGGCCGGGCAATGTGCGCGAGCTACACAGCGCAATCAAGCATGGTCAAATCGTATGTGATGACCAGATGATTCTTCCCTCTGACTTGCCCGGCGCATTACGCGCTTCCAATACCAGCGTGGCACAGCGCCTG
>DAHVFL010000350.1 GCA_027316975.1 Chloroflexota bacterium
ACCGTAATGCGCGACCTGAACAGCGCCATCAACAACGCCTTTGAATACACACCCAACAGCACGCGCGTCGACTCGCCTATCGATGAAGCGCTGCGTATGCGCAAAGGCGTGTGCCAGGACTACGCCCATATCATGCTAACCCTGGCGCGCCGTCTCAACATCCCCAGTCGCTACGTCAGTGGCTATCTCTACCAGCACAGCCGCGGAGCTGAACGTTCCACCGGCGAAGCCACGCACGCCTGGGTCGAAGCCTACCTGCCCGGCCCCGGCTGGGTCGGCTTTGACCCCACCAATAACACCACCACCGACGAACGCCATATTCGCGTCGCCATTGGCCGCGATTACGCCGATGTCCCCCCCACACGCGGCGTCTACCGCGGCAAAGCCGAAAGCGAACTGGCAGTCACCGTCCGCATCTCCCCCTCACAAATGACCTTCACTGACGAATTGCCCGTAGAGCCTCCGCACTGGGTCCCTGTCGCCTACGAAATGGACGAACGCGACCAGGATCAAGCACAGTTGCAAACCATGCCACAACAACAGCAACAGCAGCTCTTTAGTAAATCAAATTTTCCAGTTCCCTGACAGCAATCTGCAGCTCATACGCTAATTCTGGATATTCCTTACGCCCGCGTAACGCATCAGCGAAAGCGCGATAGTACCACAATTTCCCCTCTATTCCTCCCTTGGTTTTAAGGTAAGAAAAGACCTGTTCTTTGTTTTTGGCGCCATGCAGCCGAAAAAGCAGCCGTTGAATATTGCTCAAGACTTCACACGCCAGTACAAGCAGCGCCGATTTATCCACACTCGCTACTAAATCGATGCGTTTTTGCTTTTGAACTTTCCACGAGTCGTCCTTTGAATCTGAGCAAGCGCTGACTATCTCCGCCACATTAGCATTAAACTTATGCTTGATTTCTCCCAACACAGGCTTCTTTGTTCGCTCATTTGTATCGTGCAGCATCCCGGCAATCGCTGTATCTTCATCGCCTCCAAAATGGAGAATGAGCGAGACGACATCCAGCACATGAGACATGATTGGATGTCCCATCTTCTTATCATCCTGGTGGAGAAACATAGCATAAGCAAATGCCTCAACCAGTTTCTTTGAATAAAACAACCAGGCCCTCCTTTGTTACTTTTCAAGCACAGGCCCCATATCACGCAGAAAGATTTCCGCCCTCTTCGCCACCTCCTGCTGTACAGGTTTCCCAAATAACAGGCACGCCAGAAACCACTTGAAATACTCCGTCTCTCGCCCCGATGACAGGTCAATGTCTAACTCTTTGGCGTATATTTTTTTCTGTTTCATCAGGCATCCTTATAAGCAAAAGTGCGCTTGAACCCCAGTTTTACGCTTCGCCGATGTTACAAGTATCTATAAGACAATAGTCATTATAGGATGGATGGCTTTTTACTGGCAAGTTAGCAATAGGGAGCGTTCCATCAACCATCGGGGTTGGGGGTCAAATACGTGTATGGTAGGGGCGACCCTTGCGGTCGCCCTGGCCCCCTCCCTGTCGATTCCGCCAGAAACCATTCGTCGTATTACCAGAAGGGCGAATTTGAACGCCTTTCACAATTTCTGCTGAGAGGCAGTTGAAACAGGCGAATTTCAGTAAAACATCATCAACCGCCTGTTTCTCGCCCTCGCAGGCAGTGCGCCTGATTGGATACAGGTGTAAAGTGTATAGTATGTAATGTTCAGAGTTTCTGTAAGGAGGAACAACAATGGCGAACTTTGTCCTACTCTATAGCGGCGGCAGTATGCCCGAAACTCAGGCCGAACAGGCCCAGGTCATGGAAGCCTGGGGAGCATGGTTCGGCCAACTCGGCAGCGCCCTCGTTGATGGCGGCAACCCCTTTACCCCGGTCGCAAAACGCATCTCTAAAAACGGTTCGGTCAGCGATGCCCCCGCAGGCACAGCCAGTGGCTACTCCATTATCAAGGCCGACTCGCTCGACGCGGCAGTCGCCCTGGCAAAGGCCTGCCCGGTCTTGCTGGGTGACGCGCAAATCACAGTATTCGAAACCTTCCCGGCCATGTAGTCCACGCAAAGCCTCACCAGAAGCAGCCCCAGGCCACTGGGGCTGCTTCTCTTTTCATCGATTTTTTGTTCCAGGGAGTATTTACTCGCGTGTGGTGAGTTTCAGGATTTCCGGTTCCGTGGCGAGCAAGCGTTTCGCCGCAAGGTTAGTCAGGACTATGTAGAGTTCCGTGCTATAGGCCAGGGAGAAGGGAATCGTCGCCAACCAGATCCACATTGCATGGACAATGAAAGGGAGCGCGATACCCAGGGCAACAGGAACCAACATTACGACCGTCGTTACAGTCATTACCAATGCCATCAATGCGTTCAGGCAACCGCCCGACTGCACCTGGCCGCTGTTGACTGCTGTAATGCCTCGCTGCCCCAATTTGGGCTGGTAGCGTGGAAAAAACGTCGAGGTAATGTTACCGGTTCCCAATGTTACTCCTAGCCCCGCAAGGCCAATGATGCCTGCAGGGAGAAGCAAAACTCGTTGTCCCTCAACAGCGCACATACTCAGTAACACGATCAATGCGACCAGACCTAAGGTCAACAGGGCGAGATTTTTACCCCAGAGAAGGAGTCGCCGATCGATGGGAAAGAGTAAAAGGGTGTATAGGCTCTGCTGTTCCATGCCGAGAATGTTTTGACTGAACATCAGCATCAGTAAAAAGACCACTATCACTGAGGCAAAAGGGAGATAGGATAGCATAAAATTTCCAGCGCTTCCGTTTTTAGCATTAAGAACTGGAAGCAATAACAAAATCAGCATGGAGATGACGCGTTGGAACAGCCGCGCCTTTAAGCGGGGTTCCCGCCAGAAGTAGCGCAATTCTTTTTGCATGAGTGCCAGTAATTGATCAAAGATGAATAGCCTACCTGCGTTCGCCGTCTTTTTTGTCTGAGCAGTGATAGCAGGTCTGCTGATGACTTGCTCTTTGCCAGCCATAGATCGCGTTGTAGCCTTCCTTTTGTGATCGAGGGTCGTAATCACTGCTGGTGAAGCAATTGTCACGCCCATCTTTGCGCGACGTAAGCGTTCAACGCCACTCTCGGATGCGGTCATGCTCCGTTCTAGTAGAAGGTTCCAAAGGTAAAGCACAACTCCGCAGATGATTAGTAGTAGGCCGAACATGGTAAAAGCTGCGCCCCAGTTGCCTTGTGCCGCGTAACGAACAGAACTGGCCGCAACACCAGAAGGCAGCCACTGTAAATAGGGCGAGAAACGCTGGTGTTGCATGGCATACCCAAAATTGAGAAGGCTGCTAAATTTCAAAGCGAGAAGGCGAAACAGAACATAGGAGCTAGAGAAGAGCGCGATAATAATCATACTCAGATCGCGAAAGCGCCGACTCTGTAAGGTCCGCATCAGTAGAGCTATAATCATCTGGCTGATACTGACCATCACCAGGTAAAAGACCAGCGAAACGAGCATAGTCATCAATCCCAACCCAGGTGAAACCAACCACCATGCTGCTGACACAGACCCGATCATCAGCACCAGGAAAAACGTCCCCCACCCGAAAAGCGACGAAAACAGCAGACTCGCCATCACTTCCAGACGAGTAAGGGGGAAAAGCTGTAGTTTACTTACATCCAGACCCTTATTGGTTGAAAAGGAGAGCAGCGGCAGAACAATCCAGGCAAGCAATAAGCCTGTGAATACTACATACATCCCTTCTGCTTTCACTACAGTGACACTCTCGTGAAAGAGCGTGAATATCACATTTGATACTCCTACTCCAATGAACAGCAGGAAAAACAATAGCAATAGCAGAACTACCACCCCGGCACGGGTGCGTCTGATTCCGCGAAAGAACAATCTCAAACGCAGCCACATGAGCCAGCGCAGTTTATTGCTATGTACCACCATCGTCATGTGCTCCTTAATCCAACCAGCTCAGGTTGTGAGTTTCCTCCTGGACACCAATGACGTTCAAGAAGATGTCTTCTAATGTTTCGTCTCTACCTTCACCGCTGGCCCTCGCGCGCAATTCATCAAGAGTTCCCTCCGCGACGAGAACGCCCTGGTTGATAATGCCAACCCGTGTGCAGAGCCGTTCGACGACTTCCATGATGTGCGAGGAGAAGAAAATAGCTGTACCATGCCGGGTCAGGTCATACAGGATATCGCGCATGACGCGGGAACTGACTGGATCGATGCCCTCGAAAGGCTCGTCGAGGAACAGCACCTGGGGCTGATGCAGCAGAGCTGCGGCAAAGGCCACCTTTTTGCGCATACCAACGGAATAGTCGATGATCAGTTTGTCGGCATCAGGAGTCAGCATCAGCACATCCAGCAACTCTTCGGTGCGGTGCTGAATATCGGCCCTGGGGACGCCGTACATGTGTCCCGCGAAAGTCAAGTATTCGCGCCCGCTTAATCGTTCGTAGAGGTTGAGATATTCCGGCAAGACCCCCATAAGGGAGCGCGCCTTGAGAGGTGCCCGCCACACATTCACACCACTCACAAAGGTTTCGCCCGCCGTTGGGCGCAAGAGACCAGTACACATTTTAATCGTGGTACTTTTACCCGCGCCATTAGGACCCAAAAAACCGTAGAACTCGCCGCGTTTCACTGACAAATTCAAATGATTCACCGCCGTTTTTGGGCCGAAGACTTGCACAAGGTCGCGGGCGAGTATAGCCGTTTCCTCTCTCTCTTCAGGTACTTCTGATTTGCAATCCGGTTGGCCTGATGGAGGTAGTACATTTTGTTCAGGAAAGGTCGTCATGTTTTGTCCTTGCTTGAGCTTACTTTCGTCTAAAGCACTGTAATGCTACGAGTCGGAGAAGAGTATGACATTGAATAATCCCCGGCGATTTTATCTCAACCTCATATCCTCTTTCGTAGAAACGTCAATAGTATTTGCTTTACTATTAGCTTCAACGCTAAAGAGGATCAGAACCCTGCGTGAGTTGAACTTACTCCCCGTTATCTTAAATAAGTAGAAACAGTAAATTAAAATTTCATTAATATTCTTTTATAGAAGAGCTAACTTGCTCGAATTTACAAAAAGAGTCGTTTTCCACGCAGGATTTGAAACCTATTGACGTTAAAATAAAGGCTGACTTTGATCTCTGGTTGTATTGCATTGCCAAAAACCTCGCTATTGATTATTTGCGGAGTACAAACC
>DAHVFL010000351.1 GCA_027316975.1 Chloroflexota bacterium
AGAGGCGTTCACTTCAACACGGCTGTCATCCTGAGCGCAACGGCTGTCATCCTGAGCGCAACGGCTGTCATCCTGAGCGCAACGGCTGTCATCCTGAGCGCAACGGCTGTCATCCTGAGCGCAACGGCTGTCATCCTGAGCGCAACGGCTGTCATCCTGAGCGCAGCGAAGGATCTGCACGTTGCCGACGAGAGATCCTTCGCTGCGCTCAGGATGACAGATGGCAGGGCGACCCCATAGGGCTTGCCTGCTCACTCTTTTCAACGTGCAATCAATGAAATTGCGCCATTTCGGTTGAACCGGCCAGAGCAGTTGTCGAAGATGCGCCGCCAGAGATGACCTGAGCCACTTCGTCGAAGTAGCCGGTCCCCACCTCGCGCTGGTGTTTGGTGGCTGTATAGCCGTAGTTCTCAAGCGCGAATTCGGCCTGTTGCAGTTTGGAGTAGGCAGCCATACCATGTTCATTATAGCCCTTTGCCAGTTTGAACATGCTGTAGTTGAGGGCATGGAAGCCGGCCAGCGTGATGAACTGGAACTTATAGCCCATCTTTGCCAGGTCATGTTGGAAATTGGCAATCATTTCAGGATCGAGTTTCTTGCGCCAGTTGAAGGAGGGTGAGCAATTATAGGCCAGCAATTTGCCGGGGAAGCGTTCGTGAATCTCGTCCGCGAAACGCTGCGCCTCTTTAAGGTTGGGTTCGGCGGTTTCGCACCAGATCAGGTCGCAATAGGGAGCGTAAGACAGGCCACGAGCGATTGCGGCGTCTATTCCGCTCCGTATCTTATAGAACCCTTCAGGTGTGCGCTCGCCTGTAAGAAATTTGTGGTCTACCGGGTCGATGTCGCTGGTGATTAAGTGCGCGCCGTTGGCATCGGTACGAGCGATAACCAGTGTAGACACGCCGCTCACGTCGGCAGCCAGTCGCGCTGATACCAGGTGTTTAATGGCGGTCTGCGTTGGAACCAGCACTTTTCCGCCCATATGACCGCACTTTTTCTCCGAGGATAACTGGTCTTCAAAATGCACGCCAGCCGCTCCAGCTTCGATCATGGACTTCATCAACTCAAAGACGTTGAGCGGACCACCAAAACCGGCTTCGGCATCGGCCACGATAGGCGCGTACCAGTAGGTATCGTTTTTGCCTTCCGATGTTTGAATCTGATCAGCCCGTTGAAAAGCCTGGTTGATGCGTTTGACCACATGTGGCACGCTGTTGGCGGGATAGAGGCTCTGATCGGGGTACATCTGCCCGGCGAGGTTAGCGTCCGCCGCAACCTGCCAGCCGCTCAAATAAACGGCTTTTAATCCGGCTTTGACCTGCTGTACCGCCTGGTTGCCGCTCATTGCGCCGAGCGCCGCGACGTATTCGTCTGAATGTAACAGGTTCCAGAGCCGCTCCGCGCCCAGACGCGCCAGGGTATATTCGATCTGAATTGAGCCGCGCAGCCGGACAACATCTTCGCCACTATAGGGGCGCGTAATGCCACGCCAGCGTAGATTACCCTCCCAGTTAGCTTCTAATTCAGCCGCCGGGGGTCCGCCCACGATATTCTTGCAGGCGCTATGTCCATTGTTTGTATACGTGCCATTACCGTTATCTGTATGCTGTGCGCTCATGCTGATGTCCTTTCCCTCTTGAGGGCTAATGAGATGGCTCGCTATGTGTAAACCTCGTTGTTTACCGTCTTGTGACCATCCTATAAGCAAAGAGTACCATGGAATGAGTGCAAAAAGCTATGAAATAGCTTCAAAGGTTGTGAAGGAATATATAAGTAAAAAGTTATATTTCCGACAAAGAAGAACTGTAGGGACGCGATTTATCGCGTCCGCTTACCTACGCGCAGGACGCCACATGCACGGACGCGATTTATCGCGTCCGCTTACCTACGCGCAGGACGCCACATGCACGGACGCGATTTATCGCGTCCGCTTCCCTTCGCGCAGGATGCCACATGCACGGACGCGATTTATCGCGTCCGCTTACCTACGCGCAGAACGCCACATGCACGGACGCGATTTATCGCGTCCCTACAGTTGTTTGGATTATGCCCCGTGACACTTCTTGTATTTCTTGCCACTTCCGCAGGGGCAGGGGTCGTTGCGACCAATTTTGTTGGCCTGCACATGGCGTGGAGCAGGTGGAGCGCCGTTTGCGCGCATATTCCCATTCTGACGCGAACCGGGGCCGGAGATGGGCCTGCGGGCGCTTCCATCCGAGCCGTCGCTTTTGGCCTGACCGCTGGTCCTGGCGATATCATCGACGTTAGTGCGCAGGTTGCGCGGGGACTTGCGCTGGGGGGCAGGCTGCTGCACTTTGATGGTGATGTTGCCACGCAGGAGTTTGAGCAGGTCATCGACGATATGATGCTGGATGTCTGCTTTCAGGATATCGAACATGCGGAAGGCTTCGTTCTTGAATTCGACGAGCGGGTCGCGCTGCGCTATCGAGCGGAAATGGATGCTGTTACGGATGACATCTATCGAATCGATATGATCCATCCACAGGCGATCAATCACTTGCAGCGTGTACGAGCGTTCAAGGTCGCGAATGGTAGGGATGCCCAGGCCAGGGTTCTCTTCAACCAGTTTATCAAGCTGTTCGCCGCGTTCCTCATAGTGATGTATGACAAGCCCGGTCAGTTTATTGAGCAGGTCATTTTTGCGCACCGCGTGAATGTTTTCAGGCAGCGCTTCGTCGGGAATGTGTATCCAGACTTCCAGGGCGTTGAAGACGTGCGCCAGTTGCTCTTCCTCGCTGACGATGTTACCGGGGATATAGGTATCCACAATGCGTCGTACCTCGTCGCGTATCATGGTCAGCACGCGGTCGTGCAAATCAGCGCGTTCAAGCACGGCGCGGCGGTCAGCATAGATCACTTCGCGCTGTTTGGCAATCACGTCGTCGTATTCAACCACATTTTTACGAGCATCGAAGTTATACCCTTCTACGCGGGTTTGCGCCTGTTCGATGAAACGTGAGACGAGTCCGCTTTCGAGCGGCATATCCTCGTCCATACGCGCGAATTCCATCACCTTCGAGACGCGGTCGGCGGCGAAACGGCGCATCAACTCGTCTTCCAGCGACAGGTAGAAGCGCGATGAGCCGGGGTCGCCCTGGCGTCCGGCACGCCCGCGCAACTGGTTGTCGATACGGCGCGACTCGTGACGTTCGGTGCCGATGATGCGCAGACCGCCCAATTCGACCACTCGCTGATGATCTATTTCGCATTCGCGGACCTTTTGCTCCAGGATGGCGTTACGCTCCTCTTCCGACATGCTGGCGATGTATTGTTGGATGGCCTCTTCTTTATCCTCGCGATCAGCATCATCCTGTTCCGGCATCGCGCGGATGAAATCGACGTGTTCGGCATGTTTGCGCAGGATGCTATCGAAGTACCCGGCGGGGTTGCCGCCCAGCAGGATGTCGGTACCACGACCGGCCATGTTGGTGGCGATGGTAACGGCTCCGCTGCGCCCGGCCTGGGCGACGATTTGCGCCTCGCGTTCGTGGTGTTTGGCGTTCAGGACGTTGTGGGGTATACCCTCCATCTTCAGTATGGTAGAAAGATGTTCCGAAATTTCAACCGATGTGGTGCCGACCAGCACAGGTTGGCCTATCTCGTACAACTCCCGAATCTCCTCCGCGACCGCCCGGAATTTGCCTTCGGCAGTGCGATAGATCAGGTCGGGCTGGTCTACACGGATCATGGGTTTGTGGGTTGGAATGACAACAACGTCCAGCTTATAGATTTTGTGAAGTTCTTCGGCCTCGGTCAAGGCGGTACCCGTCATGCCTGATAATTTGTCGTACAGGCGGAAAAAGTTCTGGAAGGTGATGGTGGCCAGAGTATGGTTCTCGCGCTGTACCTTGACCCCTTCTTTGGCCTCGATTGCCTGGTGCAGGCCCTCACTATAGCGGCGTCCGGGCATCTGGCGGCCTGTGAATTCGTCAACAATGACGACCTCGCCATCCTTGACGATGTAGTCCTTGTCGCGTTTGAAGATGACATGCGCTTTGATGGCATTCTCCATGTAGCGCGTCAGTTCGACGTTTTCCGCCTCGTAGATGTTTTTCACGCCCGCCAGTTGTTCGATTTTTTCGATACCTGCATCGGTGAGCAGCACGGTGCGGGTTTTTTCTTCGATGGTGTAGTCCTCTTCTTCTTTCAGGCGCGGTGCCCAGTTCGCGAATCTGGCGTACTGGTCGGTCGATTCCTGGCCCTGACCTGAGATGATGAGCGGGGTACGAGCTTCGTCAATGAGGATGTTGTCAACCTCGTCGACAATGGCATAGTTCAGATCGCCCTGCACGAGTTGATCGAGCGAATTGACCATGTTGTCGCGCAGGTAGTCGAAACCAAATTCGTTGTTGGTGCCATAGGTGATATCAGCGCTGTAGGCGGCCCGCCGTTGGGCCGTGAGCGGCTCGACGGCGTTTACAATCACGCCAACGGTCAGCCCCAGGAACTGGTAGATCTGCCCCATCCATTCGGCGTGGAACTTCGCCAGGTAATCGTTCACTGTCACTACATGTACACCCTTGCCAGGGAGGGCATTCAGGTACGCCGGCAACGTCGCGACCAGCGTCTTACCTTCGCCGGTCCGCATCTCGGCAATTTTACCCTGGTGCAGCACTATGCCGCCGATCAGCTGCACATCGAAGTGGCGCATTTTGAGGATACGCTGCCCGGCCTCGCGCACAACGGCAAAGGCTTCCGGCAGGATGTCGTCAAGCGTTTTCCCGGCGCGATATTTGCGAGCAATATCAGGCAAAAGCGCATCAATGGCTTCGGCTTTCAATGCCACCAGTTCGCCCTGCAGGCCGCGCAGTACATCTCCCAACATAGTTTCCAGACGTTCGTCCGCGCCGTCGTCTTTATTGGCCGCGCTGCTGCGCGCCTGCTCGAACTTCGTCCAGGCTTTCTCGAAGGCCTCATGCGTGTAATCGTCCGCCATCTCTTCCAGCGCTGGCTCAATCGCTTGAAGCAGGGCGAGGGTGGCCTTCTCCGGGTCTTTAGCTTCGTCGGGCCAATCCTGCGTTTCCTCGGCCTTATCCATCGCCGCCGTGACACGCAGCGTGTTGAGAACAGGGTTCAGGTTTTCATAGGCCTGTTCAAAGCACTCGGAAAGCGTGTCTTGCAGGTTAACAC